>CAMPKL010000058.1 GCA_946887065.1 uncultured Bryobacterales bacterium | reverse complement strand
GCATGCGCGCGATGCGGATGCGTTTGGCCCGTCGTCTCGGCGGCGGCGCCAGCGGCGCTCATCTACGACTACAAGACGGGGAGCGTCCCAGTGGAAGCTCAATGCTAACCACCAGTCCGGATCGGCGCGGAGACAGGGCGGACCCCGCGCGCGTGAAGACGGAGGCGACCCGCCTGCCGCACGGCTTTCCGCTATCGAACGGCCTGGACGTCCGGTCTGCTCCGCGGCGCCTCAACGTGGAGTTTCGTGAGTACGGCAACACGCGGAGTCGACGTTGTTCCCCATCGACTCGGAAATTGAGTTCGCAGACGAAGTGATGGGCGCGGAATTCGGCAGGCAGTAGAATCGCAACTCAGACGATTTGGAAGATTTCGCGGGTCCCGGTGAGCCAGAGGTCGGTGTAGCCCTTCATCTTTTCCTTGAAGGCGCCGCCCTTGGTGTACTCCTGCATGCGGGTCTGAAATTCAGCGATGTCCGCGGCCTCGTATTCCAGGACAACGCGGTTGAATTCGCCCGTGAGATCGGTAAGTATCCGATGGTTCGGAATCTCGGCGATTGCAGCGGCTTCTTTCAATTGCGCGGCAAGCTTGCTGGCGTGCCCCGGTTTAGCGACAAAGGTATTGCGAACGACGATCATCTTGACCTCCTGACGACTACCGAGCTTGATAAGCCGCGGCTACCGCGGCCGTATCCAGGTACTCCTGGAATCTCACGATCTTACCGCCCGTCAAGTGAAAGACGTGGGCGAAATCGGAGCTGAAGCTGCGGTCCGTCGCTTTCACGTGCCAACAATAGTGTCCAAGCACGACGACCGCGGAGCCTTGGGCGACTACATCGTCGATCTTCATCTCCTTCAGGTCATGCTCATCGGTTAAGCCGGTGAAAAACTCGCGGACACCGTCTTGCCCGTGCCGTTTGCCGGAGAGCGGCACCTCGTCAATCTCGGGCAGCTGCCATTTGACGTCCTCGGCCATAACGCCGATCATTGCGTCAATATCGCCTTGCCCTAACTGGTCGTATAGTCCTCGGACGGTTGCAGCGTTGTCGTGTTCGGCCATGAAATGTAGTCCTCCGTGCAGTATCGTTACGCTCCCAAACGCTGGTGACCGCTAGGCCAAGCCGCCCTTTTTGAGTTGATCCTGGATGAAGTCGCAGGTGCGCGCGGTAATCGCCATCATCGTCAGTGTCGGATTTTGGCAGGCGATGGACGTCCAGGCGGCGCCGTCGGTGACGAAGAGGTTTCTAATATCGTGCGCTTGCGCGAACCTATTGAGAACGCCCTTCTTTGGGTCTTCGCTCATACGCGCCGTGCCGACTTCGTGGATGCAGAAGCCCGGGACGGAGACTTCGCCCGTCAGTTGAACGTCCTTGTGGCCGGTGGCTTCGAGCATTTCGGCCGCTTGCTCGCGGGCGTCTTTCCACAGCGCGAGTTCGTTCGAACTCCACTCCATGTCGATGTCTAGAATCGGGATGCCCCACGCGTCTTTATGGGTTGGGTGCAGCTGGACGTGATTTTCGTAGCGCGGCAGCGATTCGCACCACGCCGTGATGCCGGTGGACCACTCGGCCTGATCGTGAACGGCCTGCTTGTAGGTAGCCCCGAAGCCGCTCGCGCTCATGGCGAAGTTCGCGCCCGAACGTCCCTGGAAACCGTAGCCGCGAATCATGCCGTTGGTGTGCGTGCGGTCGATGTTGCGGAAGCGCGGGATGTAAATGCCGGTCGGCCGTTGCGGCATACCCTGCCACGGTTTCGCTGATAACTCAGGCAGTTTGCCGGAAGCGCCGCCCTGGTAGATGTGATCCATCAAATAGTGGCCAAGCGTGCCGGAAGAGTTGGCCATGCCGCCGGGCTCGGAGTTGAGCAGGATGCGCGTGGACTCCAGCGTGGAGGCGCACAAGACCACGACCTTCGCCTTGGCCTCGTATTCTTCGCGCCTGGTGCGGTTGATATACCTAACGCCGGAAGCCAAACCGGTGTTCGCGTCTTTCGTCACGCGGCTGACCACGGCGTCGGTAATGAGCGTCATGTTGCCGGTCGCTTGCGCCGCTTGGATCGTTGTGAACGGGCTCGAGTAATACGAATGGGTGATACAGCCTTGCTCGCAAGGCCCGCAATGATGACACGCTGCGCGCCCGTTGTGGTCTTGGGTGAGAATCGCGGTGCGTCCCATGGTGAGGACGCGATTCATCTTCGTCTTGAGCCGTTGGCGGAACAGAGCCTCGCCGCAGCTGAACTTCATCGGCGGCATGAAGATCGAGTCTGGCAACTGCGACAGACCTTCTTCTAGACCACTGATGCCGATGAAACGCTCGACCTTGTCGTAGTAGGGAACCAGGTCGCTGTACTGGATCGGCCAGTCGATGCCGTAGCCGTCGCGGCTGGCGCCTTTGAAGTCAATGTCTCCGGTGCGATAACTCTGGCGGCCCCACGAGAGGGATCGCCCGCCAACGACGCGCTCGCGAATCCACCAAAACGGCTTGTCCGTGGGCGTCGTGTAAGGGTTCTGGAAGTCGTCGACGAACCACTTGTAGTTGCCTTCGCGGACGGCGTAGCACTTGCCCTGTATTGGGCGATTGCGCATGAGGTCGCGCGACTTGGGCGAAGTCGAGCCG
This sequence comes from uncultured Bryobacterales bacterium, assembly GCA_946887065.1. Next base: position 8,710 of record CAMPKL010000058.1, on the reverse strand, counting down.
CGATATTTCCAGTCGTAAGGTTGGTCGTGTTCGGAGAAGTCCGCTTCACTTACCATCGGGCCGGCTTCGATCAAAGCGACCTTGATTCCGGCCTCGGCGAGTTCCTTGGCAGCCCATCCGCCTGTCGCCCCAGAACCAACAACGATGGCATCAAAAGTCTGCGTGTTACGGTTAACGGCTTGCACGGCGGTCATTGTATCACCGGGTGGAGGCCAAGACAGAGGGGCGGCCGGCTGCCGGTAGGGCACGGTTTACATCGTGGTTGGTGGAGGTAGGCTAGAATGAACCTCGGAGAACTACGCCCATGCGACTCTTGATCGTTCTCGCCGCGCTTTGCGCTTTGCCGGCATTCGCCCAGGAGGCGGAGCAGGATACGTCGATTCTCGTCGACGTCAACGTGGTCAACGTGCCGGTAACGGTGACGGACGATGAGGGGCGCTTCATCGTTGATCTCAAGAAGGATGATTTCGAGGTCTACGAGGACGGCCAGAAGGTCGACATCCGCTACTTCACCGAGAGCCAGGACGAGGAAAACAAGCCGCGCATCCGCGTGGGTTTCTTAGTCGACCTGAGCAATACGGCGCGGCTCTACTACAAGAACTACCAGGAGTCGATTGGCGATTTGGCGTTCTTGATGGTACCCGAGGGCGGAGACAACGAGGCCTTCTTGATCGGCTATCAGACCGAAGTCGATATGCTGGTTGACTATACGCGCGATCCCGGGGCCATCGCCGACCGCATGAGCAAGCTCAAGCACGGCGGCGGCAGTTCGATGGTCGATGCCATCTACGAGGCCTGCAACAACAAGCTGCAATCGTCGCCGTACCAAGGAGTGGACGAACCGCGCAAAATAGTGGTCATTGTCGGCGACGGGCATGACAATGCCAGCAAGCGCTCGATGGAGCAAGCGATTTTCGCCTGCCAGCAGCAGCAAGTCACGGTGTACGCGGTCAGTACGGAGGCGTTCGGCTTCCAGGTCGACGAAGGCAAGAACCTCAGGGATATCGCCGAAGCGACGGGAGGAACGGTAGTGTTCCCGATGGAGAAGATCCACAAGGACATTAACGGCTACTTGTCGAAGCCACAGGATGCGGGCAATTATCAGTACGAAGTCGGCACGGGGTTGTATGCACGGGCGCAGCTGGAAGCCTTGTACACCGCTGTTTTGGGTATTTCGGGACAGGTACAGAGCCAGTACATCTTGGGTTATTCGCCGCCCAAGCCGTTTTCGGACAACATCTATCGGCAGCTCGATATTCGCGTCAAGTTGAACGCCGAGACCAAGATCAACGTGTTTCACCGCAAGGGCTACTTCCCCCCGACCGGCCTGCCGACTGCGGGCGGCGGCGACTAAGCTTCGAGAACCACCGGCGCGATCAAAGGCCGACTGGCGCGCGACGTCTTCCGAGAAAGGAAGCGGCGCAGATCGGTACGAATCTTCTCTTCCATGACGCCGATGTCGGCAGCTTCTTCTTTGGAAGAACTGAGTACGGTTTCGGCGATGATTTCGTAGGCTTCATCGATTAGCTCTTCGCCGCCTTCGGAGACGACGAAGCCGCGAGACACGATTTCGGGCTCGCCCACCATTTCGCCGGTACGGCGGTTGATAGTCACGATTGGCACGATGACGCCGAACGCGGAGAGGCTGCGGCGATCGCTGATGACCATCTGTTCGATGATTTCGTCGCCGGTGCCCGTGTCGATGAAGACGCGGCCGACATCGACGTCTTCGCCGCGGCGGGCGCCGTACTCGTCGATGAGCAGGGTTTCGCCGGTCTGCAGCAGGAAGGTTTCTTCGAGGCCTTGGTCACGCAACGGCGCCGCTAAGCGGGCGTGGCTGGCTAGCTGGCGGTACTCGCCGTGCACGGGCACGAAGTAGCGCGGACGCACGAGGTTGAGGATGAGCTTCAGCTCCTCCTGGGCGCCGTGGCCGGAGACGTGCAAAGGCGGAGTTTGTTGGCCATAGAAGACCTCGGCCCCGCGTTGGCATAGATGGTCGACCATGCGATAGATGGCCTTCTCGTTGCCGGGAATTGCGCGCGCGCTGAGCACGACCTTGTCGCCTTCTTCGATGACGGCATGTTTGTGCTGACCGACCGAGGCGCGGGCCATCGAACTCAGCGGTTCGCCTTGGCTTCCGGAGACGATGACGGTGCGCTGGTGCGGCTGGAGTTTGTAGAGTTCCTGAGGCCGCACGAAGGAGCCGTCGGGAATGCGCAGCAGGCCGAGTTCGTGAGCGAGTTCGTTCGCGCTAGAGAGACTGCGGCCGATCAATGCGACTTTGCGGCCGTGATGCACGGAGAGATCGATGATCTGTTGAACACGGGGAATCGCGGAAGAAAAGCAAGTAAAGAACAGCCCCTTTTCGGCACGGGCGAAGATGTCCTCGAAGGCGGGCCGGACGGCACGCTCGGAGGGCGTAAAGCCGGGACGGTCGACGTTGGTCGAGTCCGAAAGCAGCAGCAGGACGCCCCTTGAGCCGTATTCGGCGAAAGCGTGCAGGTCGAACAGCGAGTCGCCGACGGGAGTTTGATCGATTTTGTAGTCGGCGGTGTGGATGACGACGCCGAGGGGCGTGTCGATGGCGAGAGCGGCGCAATCGAGGGTCGAGTGCGTGACGTGAATGGGGTCGATCGTGAAGCAACCAAGCTTGAACTTCTGCCGGAACTTCATCCGGCGGATGTCGGGTTTCTTGTCGAACTCATGCTCGTCGAGGCGGCGGCGTACGAGGGCCTCGGTGAACTGGGTGGCATAAATGGGCAGATGTAGCTGGGACAGCAGGTAGGGGACCGCTCCGACGTGGTCCTCATGGCCGTGGGTGAGGATCAAACCGCGGACGTTGGCGGCGTGGTCCAGCAACCAACGGAGATCGGGAACGATGACGTCGACGCCGTGCAGGTCCGGGCCGGGGAAGAGGATTCCCGCGTCGATGACGATGATGTCGTCGCCGCAGCGCATCGCCATCATGTTCATGCCGAACTCGCCAAGTCCGCCTAAAGGGATGATTTCCAGTTGTTGATCGGCCAGGGAAGGGTCCTCCGAAAGCGTGTGAGACCTACAGGGTACCTTACGGCCAAACCCGGCTAGGGCACGCTTATGCGGAGCGGACGCCCTGGCGGATCTCGCCGCCGGACTTGGCCTTGGCGCCTTTCGCGGCAGGCGCCTCAGCCGGGGACTGACCGATGCGGGTGGTTTCCTTCCAGGTGTGAACGATACGGTGAACGACGGTGAGGTTGGACAGCACGGCGATCACCCAGAGGACAGCGGTCATCCGGTTGAAGAGCGTACCGATGATGAGCAGGACGATTCTCTCGGGCCGTTCGAGGAAGCCGACCTTGCACTTGGGGATTTCGTTCTCGGAGCGGGCCCGGACGTAGCTGACCATCACGGAACCGGTCATGGCGACAGCGGTCAGCACGATGTAGCCGAAGCGGTTGACGCTGGCGTAGTAAACCAACATCCCGACGAGCAGGATGAGGTCGGAGTAACGATCAATGACGGAATCAAGGAACCCGCCGAACCGGGTGACGCGTCCGCTGCTGCGGGCGATCGGACCGTCGACTAGGTCGAAAACGGCAGCGAGCAGCACGACCAAGCCTGCTTGAAAGAACTCGCCCCTAGACAGCATCCAAGCGCCGACGGCATTAATGGCCAAGCCGACGCAGGTGAAGACGTTGGGATGGATGCGGGTAAAGACGAGGGCACGGACTAAGCCGTTGAGGATTCGAGTGCAGACAGCTCCGATCGTTCCCGTAAAGGTCATTGTCGATTCGCTTCCCGCTACTCAAATCTTATCGTGGATGGTTGTAAAGCTGACAATCTCAAATTCCTTGCGGCCGCCCGGAGTTTGGACCTCGACGACGTCGCCGGTGGCTTTGGTCATGAAGGCGCGGCCGATGGGCGAAGTCGTGGAAATTTTGCCGTTGGGGACGTCCGCTTCTTCGGAGGCGACTAACTCGTATTCGACCTCTTTGTCGGTGTCGACCTCGACGGCGCGCACGGTGGATCCCAGGCCTATGGAGTCGTGGCTGATCTTGGTGAAGTCGACCATGCGCAGTTCAGCCAGGCGCTTCTTGTAGGTCGCGATTTGTGCCGAAACGAGATCCTGACGTTCTTTGGCTGCGGCGTACTCGGCGTTTTCGCTGAGGTCGCCGAGTTCACGGGCGCGCTGAATTTCTTTGGGCAGTTCGTTCTTGAGCTCGTACTCGAGCTTCTTGACCTTTTCTTCGATTTGGACGATGAAGTCAGGAACCATGACGCACTTCCTCTGAGGGAACGCAGAGACGCCGGTCCGTCGGGACCGGCGTCCAAGTGCTTATTATACAACTGCGTAGAGGCATTTCGCTACTCAACGGAGCACGAAATATGGGCCGAGTCCGGCGTGTTGATTGGGTTCGGGTCGTAAGGACAGTCCTACATAGGAGGGAGGATGGCGAGGCCAGGAAAGTAGTGTGTATCCCGAATGGAGGGGATAGACCAAAGGTTGCATCTCTAGAGGTGGAGGCGAATGCTCGTGCGTCAGAGCACCCATTCGCCTCGGAGGTGTATTCATGGCTTTCCCCCCGATGGCCTCCGGCGCACACAACTGCCGAGTGTTTCTGGCAGTGCGGCTGCTAACGCTGTTATTTTCGTTCGTCATTTTTCTGCAGGCGCAACCGGACAGCGGTCTTGAAGGAATACTCGTCCTGAATGAGCAACTCCGATCCGGGAATGACTCGGGAGCCAGTCCTCGCGGGATCCGGCTGAGACGTCCAGGCGCGTCTCAGCAGGCTGGGCAGACTCAGCAACTGCTTGAACGGCGGGCGAAGGCCTTCGAGCAGCTATTGCGTGAAGACCCCGGCGCAGCGAAATCAGCTGCATTGCCGGAGTCTGAGCGGGAGGCGCTGCTGCGAAGACATCCGGGCTCCGCCGATCAGATCGAGACTTCCGGTACGTGGAGCGGCCAGTTGGAGGTCTTTGTCGCCGATGATGAGAAGCTGTCTGCACGAACCGTTGGCTTTTTGCACACGGCTGAAGGTCCTATCGAAGTCAGCACAGGCGGATTTCGGCCCGAACTGCATGGGGGCGGCTACGCGTCTGTGACTGGTATTCGCCTGGGCGGAATCGTCGCTGCGGATTCTGTGGAAGTGCTCCCCCTCGCCGACCTTGCGATGGAAGGGCTGTCAGCGGAGACGGGAGGCTCCTGCTCGACCATCGGGGAGCAAAGGTCCGCGGTGCTTTTGGTCAGGTTTCCCGAAACCACGCTTGGGTTCGGCGTCACAGAGATGCAAGAGTCGTTTTTCGGTCCGAGCGACCCTTCGTTGGACGGGTACTTAAGGGAGGCGTCCTACGGGCAGGCTTGGTTGAGCGGCCAGGCGTATGGGCCGTATACGCTGAATGGGAGCTATTCTTGCTCCCAGTTGACCCAGCTCAGACAGGATGCCATTACGGCGGCGGCCGACGATATCGACTTCCTTGCCGTACAACGGCTGTTCATCGTAACACCGAACATGGGCTGTGGATGGGCGGGTTTCGCTTCGAGTCCCTGCGGACAGACGTCGTCACCTGACGGCAACTTCCTTGCCACCACAGCATACTTGCGTGCCGATCTGATGCTGCCTAGGAAAAAGGGCGTCCAGTTGGCCACCCATGAGGCCGGTCATACTCTTGGCCTATCGCATTCGGGCACGAGAGACTTCGGTAATGAGCCGCTGGGGCCGATCGGCGCGATCGGTACCGTGCAAGCGTTCGACGACTGGTTCTCCACCATGGGCACCTGGGGGCTGGGACACTACAACGCGCCACATAAGGCAGATGTACTTGGGTGGCTGACGGGGGCGTCGGCGGCGCAGGCCGTACAGCAATCGGGAAGCTTCACGCTTCGGCCGTACGAAGACCCAACACCGGGCCTCAAGGCGCTCAAGATTTTACGGAAAGAAGCCTCGAACTCCTGGCTGTGGGCCGAGTACCGGCAACCGATCGGCTATGACGCAACCATCACTTCAACTGTCTTCGACGACCAAGTGTTCTCGGGCTTACTACTGCACTACTGGGATGCCAATACCGGTTACGGGACCCACGCACTTGACTTCACGCCGCAGACCGCGACTTGGACGGATCCGGCGCTCGCCGCAGGACTGTCATGGACAGATCCGTACGGTCCCCTGACGCTGACAGTAGACTCCGCAACACCAGCAGGGCTGCAGTTGACTGTCGCGTATGGCGAAACGCCGTGCAGCAGCGCCGCTCCCATGTTGAGCATGACTCCGGACAATGCCCTCGTAGAACCTGGCGGCAACGTCTCGTTCTCGGTGTCTGTGCAAAATTTGGACTCGGACGCGTGCGGCGACTCCGTGTTCTCACTCGACTCGACCGAGCCTGCGGGGTGGGGGCAGACATTTTCCAATCCCATACTCACGGTATCCCCCGGACAGACGCGGACAGCCGTTCTAACTATGCCTGTGCCCAGTAACGCCGGCTCTGGCCAGTACGGCGTCAATGCCAGGGCTCAGCACGGCTCTCTGCAAAGCATGGATATCGCGACCGTCGAGATCATGGGCTGCGTGCCGACGGCTCCGACGATCACGGCAAGCCCAGCGAGCCTTTCGATGGCGCCAGGATCCACGGCCAGCTTCAATGTGTTTGTGACCAACAATGACAGCCCGTCATCTTGCGCAGCTTCGTCGATCTCACTCCTCGCCAGCGCGCCGGTTGCTTGGAGCGTGTCGTCTTCGCCGACGAGTTTAAGTGTCGAGCCCGGCCAGACCCGTTCCGCAACAGTAACCGTGATCGCTCCAACCGCCGCTTCGGGCGACTATGAGATGCGCGTCACAGCGACAAGCAGCGGCTTGACGGGATCAGCGACGGTTCCCGTCGCCATCACGCGGGCTAACCCTGTTGAGGTGACGTTAACGGTCCCTCAGACGACGTATGGGCCGAAAGATGTGATATCAGCAACCGCTTCCGTCCAACAGGGCGGTTCGGGGGTTGCCGGAGTTGACGTATGGTTCACCCTGACGGGCGAAAACGGCGCCACTATCGGCGCGGGCCAAGCGAAGACGAATGCCGGAGGATCGGCAGTCTGGAAATTCAGCGTATCCAATAGCGTCCAACCCGGCCGGCACGGGCTGACGGCTTCGGTGGAGATCGACGGAATCGTCGGCGAAGCTGGGCCCGTGATGCTGGAACTTGCTAAAGGTGGCGGAGGCTCGGACTCTGGCGGCGCCAGTGGCGGGCCGGGCAGCGGGAGCGGAAAGGGCGGAGGAGCGAAGAAGTAGGCAAGAAAGCCGCCCCCCAACCGGGAGGCGGCTCAGAGTGAATCAATCGATCAGCTCGTTAGGGCACGGGACAGAACCCTTCGGGGCAGATCGGGCACGAAGCGAAATCGCAGGCGACGGCGTTGTCCAAGCATAGCCCGTCCCCTGGCAGCGACTCACCGAACACCGTCTTCGCGGCGGTCACCTTGATTGTATCGTCGAAGAAGTAGCGCCCAGGGCCGCTCCCGTCTCCGTCCGAGATCTCGGTTGGTGTGTAGGTAGCTGACCAGGGGGCGCAACTACCAGTTTCGTCCTTCGGGGCAAGAGTTACCGAAGTGAAAGTAATGTCTGCAGTAGGGTCGTTGGCGAGGATTATGTTTTGGAGGGCAACCGGGCCCTCGTTACAAACCTGCCCCGAGACGCCGACTTGGACAACGACAACGCTGCCTTGCTGGACGAGGCTTGTTCCCGGGTCGCACATCTTGGAAATGCTAATTAGGCCCTCGGCCTGTGCCTCGCAGAGCTGTGTTACGTCTTCCGATTCGATGTCCTGGTCGCCGCCGGGACTGCCCGCCGCGTAGGCTGTTGCAGTGTTCGGGAGACTCAATCCGTTGACTATCTTCTCGGCGCTCCAGGGAGCTGAGAGACCTCCGGCAAGAGATGCGGCCACGACGATATCCTCTCCGGGAAGGGCTGAATCGCGCACGATCACGTCGTAAACGGTACCTGAGCCATCGTTCGTTACCTCGCCGCCAAAGGAGAACTTAACCGATTGCCCATCGGGCTGGAGTACGGCGCCCGTGCAATTCTTCGTGACGGAAATGCCGCAGGACTCAAAGCCTCCGCCGATGAAGTCCTTCAGCGTTGCGGTGATCGAAGTCGAAGAGCGTGTCTCAACCAAAAAGCTAGAGAAACACGGAATTCCGCCCGGGAACAATGAACCCAAGTCAATCGCGCCTTCAAAAAAGCTTTGCTGGGGGTAGGTATTTGCGCTGCCGGCCTTGGGGCTGAATGGCCACGATGTCGGAATGGCTGTCGTACTCGCATTCGTGATCACGCATGCGAGCGTGTGCGTCATCGCCGGATCGCACTTGCCGGCGGTCGCGGCGTTGCTGATTAGGACAGGAGCGCCGGCCAGCCACTCGTAGACCTCTACCGACGCCACGGTGCCACCATTGCTAAAGTTGGCCAGCGCCAGCAGGTCCCCATCCTGGTGCATGGCGGGACCAAAGGTGCCGTCGGACGCTAGGTTGATCTGTTGCTGGAGGAACCAGAAGCCGATTTGGGCGTCACCATTGTTGGAATAGCGATCGGCCGCGAAGACGATAGCCGGGCCGCCGCTCAAGGTCATGACTTTGGCTGCAGCATTGAGCATGTCGTCCTTCGGAGGAACGCTGCCGTCCTTGTGGCGCCAGTTCGAGATGTCTTGCTCGTCCTTCGAGCCCCCCGTCGTAAAAATAGAGGTGTTCGGATCC
>CAMPKL010000057.1 GCA_946887065.1 uncultured Bryobacterales bacterium | reverse complement strand
CAAAGACATCTCCGGTTCCCCGCTTGGAAGGGAATCCGCCCGCCGGGCGGTAGGTATCTAGAAGCGAACTCTCGCCCAGCTGAGCCAGGAACGCAAGTTCCTGGTCCAACGTCCATCCCAGGACCGACTACCGCCCCAACCTCGTGACCCAAGGCGAATCGCGAAGACGCAACCGTCAGGGAGCGTTCTCCCCACCCTCCGACCGAAGGTCCATCCCCACTGCCGAAAGTTCTAAACCTGAGGTATCCGCAGAACCTGTCCTGGATAAATCTTATTCGGATCGCTGAGCATGGGTTTGTTCGCTTCGAAGATCACCGGATATTTCGATGCATCGCCGTATTGCCGCTTGGCGATGCCGCTTAATGTGTCGCCCGAGACCACCGTGTAATACACCGCTTGCAATTTGACTTGCGGCGCGGCTTGCGCCTTCGGTGTGGTAACGGTGATGCGATCGTCGACTCGCGCGATGCCGGTCGTGTTGCCGACCGCGAGGATGACCTTCTCGCGGGTTTCTTGGGACTCGACCGCCCCGTAAACCGTGGCGATCTCTTCGTTTAGATCGATCTTCAGGCCCTGAACAGGAAGGCCGAGTTTATTGACGAAGCGAACCAGCGCCGCTTCCTTATCCGCCTTTTCCTTCTCCTTGTTGCCGAATAGCTTCTCGCCGGCGCTGCGAACGAAATCGATGAGTCCCATGGTGGTAGTCTCTCCCTCCTGGCAGATGTCATTCGTCCCCCAATCGTTTCAGCTATGCTGACATCGGAGCGAACCGCAATGAATCTTTTCGAAAGTATCGTTTCATCGCCCGGGGCGGTGAGCCAACTTGGGAAGAGCGTGGGGCTGAGCGAATCACAGGCGCAATCCGCTTTGAAGGCTCTGCTGCCCGCGCTTTCGAGCGGTCTCAAGAAGAACACAGCTCAACCAAGCGGCCTGGAAGGGCTGCTTTCCGCTTTGAACACGGGAAGTCACGAGAAGTATCTCGAACAGCCGGAGCAACTGAGCGATGGGACCGCGGTTGCCGAGGGCAACGGCATTCTCGGGCATTTGTTGGGCAACAAAGAGACAAGCCGCCGCGTGGCTCAACGAGCTTCCGCGCAGACCGGGATTAGCGACGATGTGCTCAAGCGGCTGCTGCCGTTGGTCGCGACGATGGTGATGGGCGCGCTGAGCAAGCAGAGCGCACCGGCGAGAACGGAGGCACGCTCCGGAGCAGGCGGAGACCTCTTCGGCATGCTGGCGCCCATGCTCGACGCCGACGGCGACGGAAGCGTTGCCGACGACCTGCTAGGGATGGCCGGCAAGTTCTTCCGCTAGCCGTTAGATATAGGCGATCACGTCGATCTCGACCAGCGAGTCGCCGGGGATGCCCCCCGCTGCTGCGATGGTCGTGCGTACGCCCGGTTCGTCGCCAAAGCGCCCGCGGAAGACCTCATTCATGCCCGCATAGTCGTCGAGGCTATTCAAGTACACATTGCACTTGAGGACCTTTTCCATGGAGGAGCCGCAGCGCTCCAGGTCGGCCTGTATCTCGTCGAGGACGATCTTCGTGTGGGACTTGATGTCGCCCTCGACGTGCGCGCCGACCCCCGAAATAAACAGCAAGTTGCCGAAGGAGACGGCGCGGTTGAACAAGGGCGTGTTGTCGGGCTTTCTGCCGTTGCGATAATGAACGACTTTCTTGGGCGCCTCTTGAGCGGCGGCGGGAGCGGCGACGGCACCTGCCGCGGCGGCCGCGAGGGTTCCATTCTTGAGAATGTTGCGACGCGTGGTGTTGGCCATAGATTCCTCCTGGGATACGACCACGGTATTTTGCCACATGTTGCCCAGCGGTCGTGATCTTCCTTACCTACACAAGGCATTAAGTCTCCCGTTTACCGCAGGTTGGGACGGGCCTCAGCGAGCGCGGGGTAAGATGGCAGGGTGTACTCGTCAGGTCGCCGTTTCGCTCCGATGATGGCTCGGGCCATCCTGTTTATGTCCCTGGCGACCGTGCTGGCGGGGCAGGAACAGACGCCCTCGGAGCCCGCTTCGACGTCGTCGGAAGCCGAACAGCCTGGAGCGGAACAAGTCGAATCTTCAGAGGCTTCGCAACGCACGGAATTAAATCTGCTGGGTCAGGTGGACACGGCCAGCGGCGAAGGCCGCCGCAACGAGAATGTCAGCCTTACGTTGATCGACAATAACGTCCTGAAGGAACTCAACACTCGGATGGGCACGACGGCGACGATCGTCGAGGAGTTCCAAGCCGAGCGCGAGTACTTCGGCAGCGAGTTCGGCGGCTCTCCGTCTTCTCCTTTGCACGTCAGCAACACCGCCTCAAGCAGCGTCCACGGCTCGGCCAGCTGGACGCACAATAACAGCATTTTTAGCGCACGCTCCTTCTTCCAGGTGGGCAACGTGCAGCCATCGCGCTCGAACGACTATGGCGGAACGCTGACGACGCCGCTGTGGACGGGCGGCTTCTTGACCCTCACGGGCGGACAGAGAAAGTTGCGCGGCCAGGTGAACGGCAATGTCCTGGTGCCGGCCGCGGACGAGAGGACGCCAACGGCCACGGATCCGGCGACTTTGGCGATCGTCCAACGGATTTTGGCGGGCTACCCGGCTGAGTTGCCCAACCGCACCGACATTAGCAGCCGCGCGCTCAACACCAACGACCAGCAGAACATCGACGACAATCGAGCCGGCGCGACATTTGAGCAAGATGCGAGTACGAAGGATCGGTTCATCTTGCGCTACAACCTGACTTTGCAGGCGGTCGACGCCTTCCAGTTGGTGGCCGGTCAGAACCCGAATACAACGACAAAAAATCATGATGCGAGAACGACCTGGAGCCGTGCCTGGAATCCGGCGACGACAACGGATTTTTCGGTCGGCTACGCCAGAGTGAGTTCGGTTCTGGAGCAGGACGAGGGTTGGTTCGGGCCTACTTTTTTATTCAGCCGCACCTTGGAATCGCTGGGACCGACGTCGAGCGTTCCTCTTGATCGCGCTCAGAATACGTTCCGTTACGCGGGACGCCTGCAGCGGACCAGCGGCAATCACACGCTGAATGCGGGATTCGAAGTTATGCGGCGGCAGCTCAATGGATTCGAGAGCAACGACAACCGCGGCGCGTTTAGTTTTCGCGCGGACTTCGGCCGCAGCCGCATCGAGAACGTCTTGGCTGGAACTCCCAGCGGGTACCGCCAGGCGATCGGCAATTCGCATCGCGGATTCCGGGTTTGGACCCAGTCGTTGTTTGTGGGGGACGTTTGGCGCGCTTCCTCGCGGCTGACGTTGAACACTGGGCTGCGGTACGGGATTGCTCCCTCGCCGACGGAAGTGAACCAACTGAGCGCGATTCCCTACGGCTGCGATTGTAATAACCTGGCGCCGAGTTTCGGTTTCGCCTACCGGATGAGCGACAAGTGGGGCGTCATTCGCGCATCGTACGGATTGCAGTACGGCGAGATCTTCTCGGCGACCTTCATGCAAGTTCGCTTCAATCCGCCGGGGACTCTGCGGCTGAATCTAAACGCGCCGGATTTGGCGGACCCGCTGAAAGATTTCAACCCCGCCGATCTCGACCCGAACGCGCGTTCCGATCTGTTCCTGCTGGATTCTGAACTCGCGACTCCTTATTCGCACCAATACAACTTCACTTGGGAAGTGCGGCCTTATCAAGACTGGGTCTTGGAACTGGGTTACGTGGGCAGTCGCTCCCATAAGCTTCTGACGGCTTGGACGGAAAATCGGGCGCGGAATATCCCAGGCGTGGAGTCGACGACATCGAACGTCAACGAACGGCGCCCGGATGCGCGGTACAGCGACGTCTACCGCATACTGAACGGGTCGCGCGGTTTTTATGATGCGGCGAAGATTACGCTGCGCGTGCCGAACTGGGCGGGCTTGAATGTCGATGCCTCTTACTGGTGGAGCAAAGCGATCGACTTGGGCGCCAACTACACCGGCACCGCTGCTGGAAGCGATGCGCGCGGTGAGAGCCAGAGCCCGGACGAATTCGACGTGTTCGGGACCATGAAGGGACCAAGCGATTTCGATCAGCCGCACGCGTTCCTGCTGAATGCCTTGTACGAGACTCCCCGGGACGGGACCGGCAATCATTTCTTCGACCGGCTTACCGGGGCCTGGCAGTTGAACGGCGTGTTGCTGCTCAAGTCGGGAAGCCCGTTTTCGCTGCGCAGCGGCAGCGACGGACCAGGCTTCGGCAACTTGGACGGAGCAAGTTCGGATCGGCCCAATGTGATCGACCCGTCGGTACTGGGCGCGAAAACGGATCATCCGGACAAATCTCAAGCCTTGATGCCTTTTTCGGCATTCGCCTTCCAATCCGTCGACCAAGCCGCAGGCACGCTGGGCCGCAATACGTTCCGCAAAGACGGCGTTTGGAACGTGAACTTGGCGCTGACTCGGCAGTTCGCCCTACGGGGCGATATGCTGATGCGCTTCCAGGCCGAATCGCTGAACCTGCTGAACCACGCGCAATTCGAAGAGCCCGGATCGACCTTAACCGAAAGCAATTTCGGGCAAATCACCAACACGCTGAACGACGGGCGGACCTTCCAGTTCACGCTGAGTCTTGTGTTCTAAAGCCTAAGAAGCGCAGTACACTGTGCGCGATGCACTTGATTCGCGCTACCACGATCCTTTGCCTGCTGGCTCTGCCGGCAGTCGCTCAAGAACCGCCCGAGCCGGGCTTCGAAATGATATTCGATGGCCTGTCGCTCGATGGTTGGGATGGCGACGCCAAGTACTGGAGCGTCGAAGACGGCAAGCTAGTCGGCATCGTCACGCCCGAGACCATCCTCGAACGCAACACATTCATCATGTGGCGCGGCGCCGAGGTCGCGGACTTCGACTTGCGCTTGGAGTACCGGATCTCGAATTCAGGCAACAGCGGCATCAACTATCGGTCGATTGAGGTTCCGGGCGTTCCGTTCGCCATGCGCGGTTATCAGGCGGATATACACGGCGGCGATAGTTACACAGGCAATGTCTATGAGGAACGCGGACGGACGTTTCTCGCGCTGCGCGGGCAGAAGACGGTCGTCGAAGCAAATCAGGCCGCAACCGTTATAGAGCGTTTCGCAGCGCCGGCGGACCTGCAAGCCTACATACGGAAAGAAGACGACTGGAACGCCGTGCGTATTGTGGCGCGCGGCAATCACATCCAACAGTATTTCAATGGCCGCCTCTTCGCCGAAGCCGTCGACAACGACCGCGGCGCCGGACAGCGCCGGGGGATGATCGGCGTCCAGGTGCACGTGGGCCCGCCGATGCGCGTCGAGTATCGCCGCATACGGCTGAAGCGGCTGGGCGAAACGAGTGTCCCGCTGGTTGCCTTTGATCAACTGCCGCAGCGCAAGTCGAACGCCGATGTGCAGCCGCTAATTGAAGCCCAGATCGCCGAACTGTTGGCGCCGGGACCGGCGGCGCCGCTAGGCGGACGATCGCAACTCACCGTTCGTTCGCATGCGCGCTACGTGCGCGGCGTGGAGGCCGATCTTGTGTTGGATTTCGAGGGGCTGGCGCTGAAGATTCCGGCCGTGCCCGCCGCGCTCGCGCATCTTGCCTATCCGGCCATTTGCGATTTCGATTTGGAATGGGATCGCGACGCCTATCGCATCACCAAAGTTCGCCTCGATGGTCACCCGCTCTATTAGGCGCCAGGCTTAAAATTGCGCAAGCGCAGGCTGTTAGTGACAACGGAAACGCTGGAGAGCGCCATCGCGGCCGAAGCGATCACAGGCGAGAGCAGCCATCCGGTAAAAGGGTAGAGGACGCCGGCGGCGATGGGGATTCCGACGACGTTGTAGGCGAAGGCCCAAAAAAGATTCTGCTTAATGATGCGCATGGCGGCGCGGCCGAGTTCGAGAGCGCCGGCAACGGTCGAGAGGCGGCTGCCCATCAGGACGACATCGGCGGTCTCGATGGCGACGTCGGTTCCGGCGCCGACGGCGATGCCCAGGTCGGCCTGCGCCAGCGCCGGCGCGTCATTCACGCCGTCGCCAACCATTGCCACGCTGCGGCCTGTTGCCAGGCGTTTGATTTCGGCAGCCTTGTCGCTGGGCGCGACGCCTGCGACAACGTGTTCGATGCCGAGCTGGCCGGCAATGGCTTGCGCGGTTTGTTGATTGTCGCCGGTTAGCATGGCGGTCTCGATGCCCATGGCACGCAGCCGCCGCAGCAGGGCGGCGGCTTCGGGGCGCGGCTCGTCGCGCAGCGCCAAGATGCCCGCCAGTCGGTTGTCGGCGGCTGCCCCGATGACGGTTTTGCCCTGACTGGACAACTCTTCGAGCCGCTGTTGCGCTCGCGAAAGATCGACTCCTCGATCGGTGAGTATGCCGGGCTTGCCGACAAGCCACGAATGGCCATGGTATTCGCCCTGTACGCCTGCTCCAACGAGGGCTTGGAACCCGGTCGCCGAACCAACGGGCAGATCCCTTGACCTGGCCAGTTCGACGATGGCTTGGCCGATGGGATGTTCGGACCGATTCTCTAGAGCGGCGATGGCCTCGACCAGTTCGTCCTCGCTGGATCCGAACGGCAGGATGTCGGTCACTTGCGGCTCGCCGTTGGTGAGCGTGCCGGTTTTGTCGAATACGACGACGTCGATTGCGGCGGACTGCTCAAGCGCCGCCCCGGAGCGAAACAGAACGCCCAATTCCGCGCCGCGGCCCACTCCCGCGATGACGGCCGTAGGCGTTGCCAAGCCCATGGCGCAGGGGCAGGCGATGATCAGCACCGCGACCGCGTTGACCAGCGCCATGCGCAGGCGATCATCCGGCGGCGAGACCGCGAACCACACAAGGAAGGTCACCACAGCGATGCCGATCACGACCGGAGTAAAGTAGCCGGCGATCACATCGGCCAAGCGGGCGATCGGCGCCTTGGACGATTGCGCTTGACGCACCAGCTCGATCATCTGAGCAACGGCCGTTTCGGAGCCCACCTTCTCGGCGCGAAAACGGAAGCTGCCGGAACGATTGATCGTCGCGCCAAAGACACGATCGCCGGGAACCTTATCGACAGGAATGCTTTCGCCTGTCAGCGATGACTCATCAATGGACGACTCGCCGTCGATTACGACGCCGTCGACGGCGACTTTCTCTCCGGGCCGCACGACGATCTCGTCGCCGGCGCGAACTTCGCTGATTGGAAGCTGCTGCTCGTAACCGTCGCGCACGACGGAAGCGGTTTGCGGCTGCAGCGCGATCAGCTTGCGGATGGCCGAGGACGTGCGGCCGCGAGCGCGGGATTCGAGCATCCGGCCCAACAAAATGAAAGTGATGATGGCGGCGGCGGTCTCGTAATAGACCGGCGCATGCATCGCGCCGGGCGCAGCGACGAGGCTCGGACTGACTGTGGCGGCCAACGAAAACAGAAACGCCGCGCCTGTGCCGACGGAAATCAGCGTGTTCATGTCGAGCACACCGCGGGGAAGACCCTTTAGCGCATGCACGTAGAACGGCCCGCCGCCGTAGACGATGACAGGGAGGGCGAGGGCCAATTGCAGCCACTCGACGCCCGGGAAAGCGATCGCGCCATGCGACATGGCGATGATCAGAAGAGGAATCGTGAAGACGGCAGAGACGATCAGGCGGCGGCGCCAACCGCTTTGCGCGGCTGCTTGGCGAGCTTCACTATCGTCCACTCCCGCCGCGGCTTCTCGCGCGCCGTAGCCGGCGTCTTCGATCGCCGCGATCAGTTGCGCGGAACTGGTTCGCGATCGATCGAAGCTGACGCGCGCGGAATTGGACGCGAGATTCACTTGCGCATCGGCCACTCCGTCGACTTTCTCGAGACGCCGCTCGATGGTGCGGACGCACGCGGCGCAAGTCATGCCTTCGACGTTGAGGTCGATGCGGTTTAACTCGGGCGACCTCTCTGGTTCG
Organism: uncultured Bryobacterales bacterium; assembly: GCA_946887065.1. The sequence continues at coordinate 3,494 of CAMPKL010000057.1, read as the reverse complement.
CCGTCCGGTTCGTCATCGTCGCTTTCATCGTCCGATCCGCCGGCGCCGTAGCCGGCATCTTCGACGGCCGCCGCCAGTGTCGCTTTTGAGACTCCCGCGTCAGCGACGACGCTCGCTTTGCCTGCGGCTAAGTCCACCGAGGCCTTTTGCACGCCTGGAACGGCGAGGAGACTTCTCTCCACGGTCTTGACGCAGTGCCCGCAAGTCATGCCCCTCACGGTGATGTCGTGCCTTCGAGTCGATCCAACTGTCGTCATAGCTTGCTCCTTGGAACCTTCATCCCATTACCCGATAAGCCCTCAATCAGCCCGCAGACTTCCCCTTCAGCTTCGCCCTGCCGCTCCCAGGCGTCGACCGTCCGGCGCAGCTCCCGGCGATACCGCTGTAACTGCCGGATGCGTTCGTCCAGAGCCCCTAGCTTCTCCGCGGCGAGACGGCGGACGTCGGCGCAGGGCATGTTGCCGTCGGTTGAGTCAGAGATGATGTGCGCGATTTCATCGAGCGTGAAACCGATCGATTGCGCCTTCTTGATGAAGCTGAGACGGCTGAAGACGCCGGTATCGTACAGCCGATAGCCGGACTGCGTTCGCGCCGCGGGTTCGATGAGCCCGCGGCTTTCGTAGAAGCGCAGCGCCTCAACGCCGACGCCGCTGTCGCGGGAGATCTCGCCGATCTTCAGGTATTGGTTTCGGGTCTTGGCCATCGCCATGACCTTAGTCTAAACCCTGAAGCTGACTACAGAGTCAAGGGTTATTTTAGACTTTCCCGAGCACGTCCGCGACGTGTCCCGTGACCTTCACCTTGTCGTATATTGCGGCGATTTTGCCCTTTTCGTCGATGACGAAAGTCGAGCGCTGAATGCCCATGTACTTGCGGCCATACATGGACTTCTCCTGCCAGACTCCATACGCCTCGGCGATCTTGTGGTCTTCGTCGCTGATCAAAGTGAAGGGCAGGTCGAACTTTTCCTTGAACTTATCGTGCGACTTGACGCTGTCCGGGCTGACGCCGAGGATGACGGCGTCTTTGGCCTCAAACTTCGCCTGCGCGTCGCGAAAGTCGCAGGATTCGGTGGTGCAGCCGGGAGTATTGTCCTTCGGGTAGAAGTACAGCACCACCTTCTTGCCGCGCAGGTCCTTGAGACGAACCGTACCGCCGCCGTCGGTCGGCGCGGTGAAGTCGGGAGCCGTAGCGCCGATCTTGATCATTCCGGATCCTTAGGCTGCAGCGGCTTGACGGGAATCGTCACAGTGTTCGAAACAAACTGGCGCTGGGCGATGGTGAGCGGCGTGCGAGGATTGTCGGGCAACCCCTCGAAAACTTTAAGGTTGATCTGATAGACGCCGACGAAGCCCGGCATCAGCCCGGCGAACTCAATGCTGGCCGACCGCTCCTCGACGCCTATGAGCGAGGAGACGAAATCTAAAAATGCGAACGGCGCGCGGAACAAGGGCGATAGAGGAGTCGGTTGGCCGCTCGCCAAGTTGGCAGCACTGGGCAATGGAGACGTCAGGCCGAGGCCGGAGGCGAAGAGGGTGATGATCTCGCCTGGAACCGCAGGATCTTCTTCCGTTACCAGCGAGAAAGGCTCGTTGCCGCAGCACAGGGTCAGTTGCCGGACGCTCGTTCGGACTACGGTCTCATCGGAGGTGGAGGAGGAGAAGGCGATCTTGTTTCCCTCTTTACCGCTTACGCGCGCGGAGAGCTTAACGGCGGGATCGGTGCTGCCGCCCACTAAAAATCCGTCGTCCTGCTCCGTCTGGATCTGTACGCCCGAACCGGCGGAAACGCTGGTTCTGAATCGTATCCCATTGGTTTGGGCGCCTAACTGGCGGGCGATGATCTGCATGCCGGCGCCGAACGAATCGATGTCGGTTCGCGCGAAAACGTCAGCGTCGCCGCGTCCTGAGTTGATATCGAAAACCAGCAGGTTGCGGATCGTGACGAGATTGTCGCCTTCCTGGACCGTATAGGAGTAGCGTCGCAGGGATTCATCATCGTCATCCGGATTGGTGTCGTCGGCCGGGATGGGGCTGCCGATGTCGATATTAACGACGTCGCCGGCCGCTGGCTCGCCGGTGAATTCGAGCCGCGCTTGGGCCGAGAAGAAACTGACCGTGCCGGCGGAAGCGGTCACGTTGGCGTCGCCTTGGCCGGAATTGATCACAGCAATGAGCGCATCGCGGACCTTGTCCAAGGTGTCGCCGGTTTGCGTCGTGTAGGAGTAGGTTTTGTCCTGGACGGTAATGCTCACGGTCGCACCGGCGTCCACGTCGACGTCTTCGTCAGTCGCCGCGGCGGGGTTCGCGATGGCGACTTCAGCGGTTGCAATCTCCTGCGCGTGGACGGCTATAGCTTGTCGCGGCTCGGGACCAGGGAAAGCGAACAGCCCTGGCGCCACATTCGTGACCGGGTTGGCGCGAGGAGCGGAAACGATGACCGAACCGTCGCCTAGACGCCGCCACACATAGGTACTCACGCCCGTGTTGGTGATGGCCACGTCTTCGAGGATCTCCCAAGGAACCTGGTAATTAATTTGATTGGGGGAGACCGAAGAAATCGGCGCTTGAATGCCGTTAACGTAAACTCGAACTCCGCCGAGCTCTTTGGGAAGGGAGTTGTCGCTGGAAGTGGCGACCAGTTCCTGCTCGGCGAAGCCTTGTCCGAAGATCGAGGCGAAAGTTCCGGGCGGCAGGAAACGCGCGTCCGACCCGCCCTCCAGGCGAGCTCCCGACGTGCCGACTGTGATGCCGACGGTCGAAGCCGTACTGCCGGAAATGCGGTTTTCAATGGTGATGGCATTGCCGGGGCGCCCTCCGGCCACTGCTGTGAGCCAGGCAAACGCGGGGAACAGGCCCCCGGTGAGTTCCCCTTCGGTCTCGCCGGTCGGTTCGCCCAAGTCGCTAAGGAATTGCGCCACCAAGGGGCTGCCCTGTGGGACATCAATGCTGATGGGAATGCCGTTGGCGGCCGAGCCCGGCGAATTGGCGATGAGCTGCAGCGTATTCACGTTTGACATCAACCGCCGCGCGGTGACGTCCGGATGACCTCCCGCTTGGTTGTAGACGAAGAGCAACCTATCGATGGCGATGAATGCTCCCGTGTCCGCCGGAGGACCAAGCATTTCAACCGAATACGACTCCTCGCCGATGTGCAGAGTGATGATGTCCCCTGCCCGCGTGTCACCGCTGAACTGGATAAACGCCGTTGCCGGGATGCCCGGTCCATTCATGGCCTGGGCCGTAACCAGGGTACCTTCGCGGTTGTTGATCGAGTTCACGAACATGTCGCGAAGCTGTTCCGCCGTCGTACCGGTCGGCACATCCTCAAAGCGATGCTCTTGCCCGGAAATGACGACCGTGGCCGTCTGCGCGCTGGTGGCGGTACGGTTCCATTCGAGATAGCCGTTGGCCTTGATGTCGAAGCTGGCCCCGTTGCGAATGCCGTCGCGCACGATCATTTCCTCGCCGGGCGTGAAAACGAGAATGCGCCGC
>CAMPKL010000056.1 GCA_946887065.1 uncultured Bryobacterales bacterium | reverse complement strand
GGCGTCGATCACTATCGCGTTCTGCGCAACGGCGCCGAAGTGGGCCTGCCGTCCTTGACCGCGTTCACCGATACGGGTCTGACGGCGAACACCGCCTATCAATACGCCGTTTCGGCCTTGGATGCAGCGGGCAATGAGTCCGGATTGAGTTCCACGCTGAACGTGACGACGAATCCGACAACGACGCCGAAAGTCCACATCAGCGGAATTTCGATTCAAAGACTCAGCGCCGGTAAACAGCGGTATGCCCGCGCGGTCTTTTCGTTGGCTGATGCCGATGGCGCGCCGGTGGGCGGCGCCGATGTCTCCGCTCAGTGGAGCGGCTTGGCCAACGACAGCGAGAACGGGGCCACTAGCTCCGCTGGCAGCGTGCAGTTCGATTCCAACCGTGTCGACCGCTCCGCATCAGGGCAGTTCATCATCACCGTGACAGGCATTACCGCGAGCGGGTTCGTCTACGATTCCACCGCCAATGCGCAAACGACCGCGTGCGTCGATATGAACGGAACGGTTTGCTCCGTGGGACCGCCGGACACGACGCCGCCTAGCGCTCCGGGCCTGCTGACGGCTTCGCCGGGACCAGGTTCGGTTTCGCTCAACTGGCCCGACAACACGACCGACAGTGACTGGGCCGATTTCGTGGTCTATCGCTCGACGGTTTCCGGCAGCGGCTACAGCGCGATTGCTTTGGGCTTGACGGCAAGCCAATACGTCGACTCGGGACTCGCGGCCGGCGTTCCCGTCTACTATGTGGTGACGGCACGCGATACAAGCGGCAATGAGTCGGGCGCCTCCAACCAGGCCTCGGCCACGCCGTCGCAACCTCCGGCGCAAAGCATTCACGTCTCGGCGATTACGGTCTCGGTAAGCAAACAGGGCAAGACCTATCAAGGTCTGGCAACGGTCACGGTACGCGACCAGAACAACACCCTCATCGGCAACGTGCAGGTGAATGGCGTTTGGGACCGCAACGGCGCTGGAATCGGGACTGCTTCGGCGACGACGTCCGGCGGAGGCGCGGCGGCGCTTAGTTCCGCCAAGGTTAAGGCTTCCTCGGGCGACGTTTTCCGCTTCACGGTGACCAACCTATCGCTCGCGGGCTACACGTACACTGCAGGCGCCAACACCGAGACCTCCGACAGCGCAGTAGCGCCTTAGAACATCATGTTTATGCGCATCATCGCAGCGATCTTGTTGGCGTCGAGCCTGCTGGGGGCGCACGCGGGCATCGACGAGCGGGTCAAGGACATGGACCAGCGCGTGGCTGCGGATCCGAAGAACGCGGAGCTTTACGTTAAGCGGGGCGAGTTGCACCGCTTGCATCGCGACTGGCCTGCTGCGCTGGCCGATTATCAGCGTGCAGAAGACCTTGGGCCGGAGCCGCACATCGCTTGGTTTGTTCGCGGACGCATGTATTACGAAGCAGGGCGTTTGCCGGAAGCGAAGAGCGAATTGGATCGTCTATTGCACGCCGTACCCAACCACCAAGAAGGACTGCTGACTCGGGCGCGCTTGCTGATGCGGCTCGACCAACCGTTGCAAGCCGCCCTGGACTACGACAAAGTGATCGCGGGTCTCGAAAATCCGACTCCCGAATATTACTTGGAACGTGCCAAGGCGCTCGTCGCCGGCGGCCCGGAACAGACCGCGCAGGCGCTCGCCGGCCTGGATGAAGGTATTCGACGGCTCGGACCATTGTTTACTCTGGTCGATTTTGCGATCGGTCTGGAAGTGCAGGCCGTCCGGTACGATGCGGCGCTGTCGCGCCTTGATAGGCAGCTCGGCCCGGTGCTGACTCCGGAGCGCCTTCTCTACCGTCGCGGGAAGATATTGGAACTAGCTGGGCGGCCTGCGGAAGCACAGGGGTCGTACTTGCGGGCGCTAGAGAGTCTGCGAAAGGCGCCGATTCGGCGACGTTCCACCCGCGTCGCCAAGGAGTTTGAAGCGGAGCTCGTGAAGCTTGTTGGATGAGCCCGCCATGGTAGGCGCCGGAGGGCCGTAGCGGCGGATCGCAAAATCCAGAGAACTCGCCTTATACGTGCAAATACTGGATCTTACCGGCTTTGGTGACGGCAGGCTCTCTGCGCACCACGTGCAAAGTCCCGGCGTCGCGCCAGCGCTGGATCATCATCCTGTCGGACTCTGAACCGCGGCTCAGCGCATGGAGGAACTCGTCGGCTATTGCGGCGTGCGGTAACTCGCCGAGCCGCGGATGCACGACCAGTTCGAGCAGGGCCTCGCCGTGCGGCCCTAGCTTCTGGCTAACTGATAGTCGGTATGAACGCCGCCGAACTTGCCGGGCAAGACTTCCGATAAGACGAGGATCACATCGGTCCCGTGAAGATTAACGCCGCCGCCGGTGAGCTTCTCGAAGCTGCGAACATTCCAAACGTGAGTGGTCCACCCGGCGGCTTCGAGAGGACAGCCGCACGCGCGGTCTGACATCTCGGCTTGGTCGCCCATCGAGAGATTGAGCATGACGAAGGGAGCTTGCGCATGCAAGGAAGTAATCAACAGGCCCTTGGCCGGCAAGCCGAATGCGTTCGCCTGCCTGGATGAGTCCGTGCATGTTGGAGACAAGGTGCATGTCGTCGGCGTGTTCGCCGTGCGGACAGCCGTAAGCAATCGCGCCGACCTCCATGGTTCCGTAGCGCGGAATGGCGTGACAGCCCGCACGCCGGATTGTTGTGATCGCCGCCGGGGTAATGGGTTCGCCCTGTAAGGTGAACCAGCTCCCGGAAATGTCGACTCCCTTTTCCGCGGCTGTGCGGCAGGCGATGACGGCGGAACTGGTGAAAGCATGGACATGAGGGACCTCGCCGGCGCTGCGACGCGCGCGCAGCCAGTCTACGATCGGGCTGGGATCATCTAAGGGGCAGAACCGAGGCCACGGCAAAGGGCGTCCGGCGGCGGCGCCGACCCAACGGAGCAGTCGAAGGTTCCAACGAAAATAGGAGTGGATGGCGTCGGAGTTGGGATCGATCTGCGAGAACGTTGCGGGCATCCGGCTGTCGAAGAAAGCGTATTTGACGGTGCGGAAGCGCAGACCGGCGCCGGGAGATTCCCATACCGTCTTCGTCCAGCGTTCGCCGCCGCGCACCGCGAAGGAGACCGCCGCGTTGGCCGCGCAGGCGCGGATGAACTCCAGGTCAATCATCACCGGCGTGCCTTTGCTGCGCGTGCCGCCGCTTCGGGAAGGCAGCAAATAGGACGCCCGCGGCGCTTGCAGCATGGCTGGCTGAACGTCGATAGACGTCGAGCCTCGGCGGGCCGGCCGGCGGCCCTTAAACTCATCGATGGAAAGATAGACGCCGGCTTGGAATAGGGCTCGAAGAGAAGCGTCTAGTCCCTCCCGTCGGACCTGTGCCTCAATGTCTCCGTATTCGCAGCCGGCGCATCGCATGAGCTGGGCGTAAGGCCGCTGCGGGTAACCGAAGATATCGAGACGGACCTTTTCCAGGAAAAGATCTTCTCGATTGCGAAGGCTTTGGGACAGGAACGCACGAGCGTCGTCCTGGGTAAGAGGACGGCGCAGATAGTCGGGCAGCTTGAGGAAGAACTGAGCGCCCGCCCAGGCTTGTGAGCCGCCCAACATGGATCGCTAGGTGCGTTCGCCGCGGATGAGGTCGTCGAGGGTCTCGCGGTCGCGGATGACGCGCCAGCGGTCGCCTTCAACGAGGACTTCGGCGGCGCGGGGCCGCGAGTTGTAGTTGGAGGCCAGGACGAAGCCATATGCGCCAGCAGTGGCCGCAGCGAGAAGTTCGCCGGGCTGGACGTCGGGCATGTCGCGGTCTTTGGCCAGGAAGTCTCCGCTTTCGCACACGGGGCCGACGACATCGGCGCGCAGGCTCGGACGATGGCGGTCGATGACGGGCACAATCTCGTGATGCGCCTGGTAGAGCGCGGGACGGATAAGATCGTTCATCGCCGCGTCGACGACGATGAAGGTCTTGGCCGCATTAGGCTTGCGATAGAGCACGCGAGTGAGCAGGACGCCGGCTTGTCCGACGATGGAGCGTCCGGGTTCGAGCGTGAGCTTCAGGTTGCGGCCCTGGAGCTTTGCGGCGAGGCGCGAGGCGTAGTCGGCGATATCGGGTGTCGTGTCGGCTGGTTTGTAGGCGACGCCGAGGCCGCCGCCGAGGTCGAGTTGAGTGATGTGCAAGCCATCGTCGCGGAGGCGTTCGATCAGGGCGAGGACGAGGTCGAGCGCATCGAAGAAAGCTTGTGTGTTGAAGATCTGCGAGCCGATGTGACAGCTAACGCCTTCCAGGCGCAGCGGCGCAAATTCATCAGCGCGGCGGTAGATCCGTTCGGCTTCGACGATGTCGATGCCGAATTTGTGTGCGTGGAGACCGGTGGCGATATAGGGATGCGTCTCAGCGTCGACATTGGGGTTGACGCGCAGGGCGACAGAAGGCGCGGCCCCGGCGTCGGAGGCGAGTTCGGCGAGGATTCGAAGTTCGGCCTCGGACTCGCAGTTGAACCAGCCGGTTCCCTGCTCCAAGGCATAGACCATCTCTTGGCGCGTCTTGCCGACGCCCGAGAAAACGACGCGGGCGGGGTCGCCGCCGGCCTGAAGCACGCGAAAAAGTTCTCCGCCGGAGACGATGTCGAAACCGGCGCCTTCGCGGGCCAGCAGGGCGAGGACGCCGAGAGAGGAGTTGGCCTTGACGGCGTAGTGAATCTCGTGCGGCAGAGTGGAAAGCGCCTCGGAATAGCTGCGGTAGTTGTCGCAAATCGCCGTCCCGGAATAGACGTAAGTGGGCGTACCGGCTTTATCGGCGATGGCCGACAAAGACGCGCCTTCACAATAAAGCTCTCCCTGGCGACGTTCGAAGCCCGACAGCGGCATGCAATTCACTTCCCGAGTTGTGTTGACCCTAGTCGACGCGCAGAACAATAACGGTGCGGTCGTCGGACGGAGTCTCGCGCCCGCTGAAGCGGGCAACGTCTTCCAGGATGGCAGAGACGACGCGTTCGGCGCTGGCGTCGGGGGGAAGAGAGCGGACGAATTCGCGGAGGCGGGAGTCTCCGTAGTCGTTGCCGTAGGAGTCGCGGGCTTCGTGGACGCCGTCGGAAGCGGTGACGAATAGGTCGCCCGGTTCGAGTGGAATCTCGATGCGATCGTAGTTGCTCTCTTCGAGCAGGCCAAGAGGTATGCCGCCGATGTCGAGCGTCTCGACCGTGCTACCGCGGCGCAGCAGCGGGCGTGGCTGGCCGGCGGAAGCGACCGTGAGCGTTCGCGTGGCGGGGCGCCATTCGGCATAAATGCCGGCGACGTAGCGAGTATCCAACTGACGCGCGAGCAGGGCGTGGTTGAAATTGGTCAGGAGTTGATGCGGATCGGGGCTGTCGACGGTGAGCGTACGCAACAGCCCGCTCGACACGGCGGCGTAGAGCGCCGCAGCGGCGCCTTTACCGCTGACGTCGCCGCTCCAGATGCCAATGCTCTCTTCGCCGTGAGTGATGAAGTCGTAATAATCCCCGGAGACTTCACTGGCGGGAAGGTTGCGCGCGGCGATCGTTATGCCGCCGAAGGTGGGGCAGCAGAAAGGCAGCAGACTCTGCTGGAGCTGGCGGGCTGCGCGAAGGTCTTTTTGGAGGCGCGCCTGGTTAGCCGCGACTTGCTCGTAGAGGCGGGCGTTCTCGATGGCGGCGGCGATCTGTGGGGCCAGAAGCGTTAGCGTTTGAGTGAGTTCTTCGTCGAATGCGGCGGCCTTGCTGGATTCAAGATCGAGGACGCCGATGACGGAGTCTTTAAGGATCAGCGGCACGGCCACTTCGGAGCGAATGCCTTCGACCAGGGCGACATAGCGCGGATCCTTCGCCGTATTGCGGACCAGGATCGGTTCGCGGTCGGCGGCCGCATGACCGACGACTCCGTATCCGAGGGGCATGTTCTGCCAGGCGACGCGCGCATTGAAACGGACGCCGAAATAATGGCGCAAAATTCCTTGATCGATGAGGTAGACGGCCAATGTGTCGAACGGCGCCAGGACGCGGACAAGATCGGCGATCTTTTTCAGCAACTCATCGAGGTTGAGGATTGACGAAAACTCGCGGGCGATCTTGGCGAGCGTGGTGAGCGTTTCGTTTTTGCGCACCATCGCTTCATAGAGGCCGGCTGCGTCGATGGCCAGCGAAAACCGGGAGCCGATGAGTTCGAGCAGGTTGCGCTCTTGGTCGCCGAAGGCGCTCGTGGCGGAGGATTGTAGATCGACGACGCCGACGAGCTTACCGCGGGCGATCAGCGGGACCGCAATTTCAGAACGGACGGCGTCGATCGCCATCAGATAGCGAGGATCTTTGGTGACGTCGTTGACGACGATGGTGGATCGCGTCTGCGCCGCGCTGCCGGTGATGCCTTCGCCGGGCTTGACGCGCAGCCTTTCGGCTAAGTCAGCGCGATAGCCGATGGAGTGGCGAATGGTGAGAATGCCTTCCTCGTCGGCAAGCAAGACGGCGAACAGTTGATAGCCGACGACCTTGCGTATAAGGCCTTCGAGGGCGCGCAACAAGTGTTCGAGATCGAGCGCATGATTCGCAGCGACGTCGGACGCCTCGGCGAGGATCTGAAACGGATCGACACGAGGCCGCGGGGTGAGGCTGGCGGGATCCATTACGAACGCCCCGTTCCGCGCAGGTCGCCGGGAAGAAAATCGATGGTGACTCGGTCCGCGCCGGCGGCGGCCAATTCGAGCGTCGCCGCTTCGGAGGCGACCTCGCCCGCCGCATGGACTTGAATATCCTGGCCGACAACCTTGCGGAACAAACGCACCGCCTCGGCGCTTGCGGCCCCATGAGCGGAGAGACCGGCGGCGGCGCAGGCGGCATCGGCGCCGGCGAGACGGCTGAGCGCGCAGGCGGCGATAAGACGATCGTTGCCGAGAGCGGCAGTCTCGATGACCGCGGTCATTGTCTTGCTCGCACGATGGGTCATTTCAGCGATGAACTTCAATTCTCCAAACACCAAGTCGTCCTCGCCGGCAAGCAGCGCTCCGCAAGGAACGACGACTTCAATTTCATCGGCGCCCTGTCCGAGAGCGAGTTCCGCTTCGAGCGCCTTCGCGGCCGTGGAGGTCGCTCCATGAGGCCAGCCGACGGCAACAGCAATGCGCACGTCAGTCCGGCGCAAAACTCGCCCTGCGGCGACGACCTGACTCGGGAAGACGCTTACGGCGCCTAACCCCAGGGTACGCGCCTGGAGGCATCGAGCGCTAATTTCGGCGGACGTGCTGAAGACTTCGCGGCAATTGAGGCCGATCTTGGCCGGAACCCAACCCGCGGCAGACGCTGGAGCGGGCGCCGTCAGGGGCTCGCCATCGCAGGCGCAAGCATGGGCGACAGGCGGCGAGGGGACAACTCCGAGGCGGGTCAACAACTCGTCGCCGATGCGCGCTACTAGATCGTCAAGTTGTTGATCCGTCATGGGAAAACGGCGCGATCAGGCGCTCAACAGCCGGGTGCGAGCGCCGTAACGACCGGGCCTGCGGCTTATGGCCAAATGATACAATTAACTTGCCTGCGGGAAGTAGTTCCCCGCTGTTGTCGGCCGTTTTACCCATTTCATGCCGCTGTACGAATACCAGTGCCCCCGAACCGGAAAACGGTTCGAGGTGATCCAGAAGTTCTCCGATGAGCCGGTGAATCGTTGCCCCGAGTGCGATGAACATCCGGAGTGCGCGGGCGAAGCGAGGAAGCTCCTTTCGGCCCCTGCAATTCAATTCAAGGGCGCTGGCTGGTACGTCAACGACTACGGTAAGGGCGGCGAGAAGCCGGCGACGGCAGCGGAGTCGTCGGAATCGAAATCCGAAGGCAAGGCCGAAACGAAGTCCGAGTCGAAGCCGGAATCGAAGTCGGAGTCCAAGTCGGAAACGAAGCCGGAGTCGAAATCCGAGACCAAGTCCAAGGATTCCAAACCCGCGGCTAAAAGCGACTAGGCGCGGACATGAGACCCTCTCTCGTCTGGTTCCGGCAAGACCTAAGGCTCGCGGACAACCCGGCGTTACAGGCCGCCGTGGATCGCGGCGAACCGATTATTCCCGTTTATATCTGGTCTCCTCGAGAAGAGGAGGGCTGGATCCCCGGCAGCGCGTCGCAATGGTGGCTGCATGGGTCGTTGAAAGCGCTGGCGGCGGACCTGGAGACGTTGGGATCGCGCCTGGTGTTGCGCAGCGGCAAAGCGTTGCCCGAGCTGCAAAAGCTGGCTAGGCAGACTGGAGCGGGAGCGGTGTTTTGGAACCGGCGATATGAGCCGGCCGCCGTCGAACGAGACGGACAGGTCGAGCGGTCGCTGGCTGAAGACGGCCTCGAAGCGAAGAGTTCAAAAGGCTCGGTCCTGTGGGAGCCGTGGGAGATCGAGACCCAAGCGGGCACGCCCTACAAGGTATTTACGCCCTTCTATGAGGCTTGTCTAAAAGCGGGCCTGGACCGGGAGCCGCTGATGAGGCCGAGCGCGCTGCCGGCTCCGGAGGCGTGGCCTGATTCCGAGCCATTGAGAGAACTGGACCTGGAGCCGCAGAGCGATTGGGCGGAGGGGATTCGGAATGAGTGGACTCCGGGCGAGGAGTCGGCTCGCGAGAGCCTGCGCCGGTTCATTCGCGGCGGGTTAGGCAAGTATTCTCGAGATCGAGACATTCCCAGCGTCTTGGGGACCGCGCGAGTTTCGCCGCACCTGTGTTTCGGCGAGATCAGCCCGCGGCAGGCGTGGGTCGCCACGGGCGCATCAGGCGGGGAAGCGTGGAAGCGACAGCTGGTCTGGCGCGAGTTTGCGCGGCACTTGTTGTATCACTTTCCGCAGACCGCGGAGGAGCCCTTACGGCCCGAGTTCGCGCGCTTCCCGTGGAAGGATGACCCGGCGGCGTTGGAGCTCTGGCAGAAGGGCCAGACGGGCTATCCGATTGTGGATGCGGGCATGCGACAGCTCTGGCAAACAGGCTGGATGCACAACCGGGTGCGCATGATCGTCGCTTCGTTTTTGGTGAAGGACCTGATGATCCCCTGGCAAGAAGGGGCGCGCTGGTTTTGGGACACGCTGGTCGATGCCGACCTGGCGAACAACACTCTCGGTTGGCAATGGACTGCGGGCTGCGGCGCCGACGCCGCACCGTTTTTCCGCATCTTCAATCCGATGAGTCAGGGACAGAAGTTCGACCCCAATGGCAAATACGTGCGGCGTTGGGTTCCGGAGTTGGAGTCGCTGTCGGCGAAAGATATTCATGAGCCCTGGAACGCGACGGATGCCGTGTTGAGGCGAGCGGGCGTGGAGTTGGGCAAGGACTATCCGTACCCGATCGTTGACCACGCCGAAGCGCGCCAAGCGGCCCTCGACGCCTACGGCCAACTACGCGGCGACACTCGCTAGGCGCTGGCGCGCGCCGGTCTCGCCTTCGCGAGGTGCGGCCCTTCGGGGGAGCGGGTGTTGAGGCGGCCGTATTACTTGTGGCAAGTTGCTTCGAAGTAGGGCGTGACGCGGAGCAGTGCGGGGCGGAGGAGCGCGATCTGGGAGACGGTGCTGTAGGCGCGGGCAAGCGTGCGTTTGAGGGGCGGGAAGGCTTGGGTCTCGGAGGAGGTCAGGGCCGGAAGGCGGATCTCCACGCTGGGGAAGAAGCTTTCGAGAGCGCTGCGGAGCGTGCGTAGCGAGAACAAGCGGATTGCGCTGTAGTCGATGCCGGTGCGCGCCCGCACGTAGGAGACGGCGGCCCTGTGCGGCAGCCAGCCGACGCCCCACAAGCCAACGTGCGGTTCCGGCGTCAGGCTGAAGCGGTTCGGGGTAGTCAGCCAGAGGATACCCTGCGAAGCGAGTGCGCGGGTCGCCTCGGCCAGCAGGTGATCGGGATTGTCGAGATGTTCGATGACGTCGGTTGCCAGGGCGTTGGAAAACGCTTCTGACGGAAACGGGAGTCGCTCAACGTTAGCGAGGGCGAGCTGAGCGGCGAAGCCTTCGTCGGCCAGTAATCTTCGAGCGAGGATGAGCTGGCACAGGGACGCGTCGACCCCAATGGCGTGAATGCCGGCACGTGCCGCGGCCAACAGGTACTGCCCCGCTCCGCAGCCCAGATCCAGCAAGGGGCCTTCGCCGAGCTGATCGATGATGCGGGCGGCGCGGACGGCCTCGGCTTGAAAATGCTTTTGGTGGCGATCGTGCAGCGCGTCTGAGGCCTCGGGCTGGAGGCTGTAATAGTTAATAGTAGTCCCGCAGTTCGGAGAATGTGGCGCTCGATTCGCGGGCCTCGAGGAGATTGGCCAGCTTCGAGTCGGCTGGAACGTCGATATCGTTCGCCTGGCCGGTGCGGAAATCGATGAAGCCGTGGCGAATCGGATAGTCCGATCCGCAGAGAACGCAGGACCATTGCCCAGGATTCCGAGACAGAACTCCCTTGCAGCGGGGGCAACAAAAGGGCGAAGGTTCGCGCACGAAGTCAGTCTTGCGGAGCTTCCGGCGCCGGATCGCCGAAGCTGATGGTCGTGTCGGCGCTGAAGCGGCGGTAATTCTCGAATTTGATTTCGTACTGCACGCGCTGGGCTCCGGAGGGAAACGGCAGATAGTCGTCGGCGAAGGTGCGCACGGGGAACCAAAATTCTCCGTCGATGGGCGCGTATTCGGTTGCGAAGGAAGCGAACAGATTAGCGTCGGTGGTGCTGTGATGTTGGGGCAAGGGCTGTCCGACGGCGCGGACGACTTGCAGGGTATCGACCTCGACCCAGATTTGTCCGTCGAGCATGCGCTGGCCTTCGAGAACTTGGCGAGGTTCGATGCGGTAGACGAAACACTCGCGGCCATCGATCGTCTCACGGCCCCGGTAGGTCGCCTTATAGCGCCAGAGCGTGTCGTTGGTGAGGACGAAGGGCTGAATGTCGCGCAGATCGCTGAAGTCTTCGTCGGTCATGCGGATGCGTTTGAGCTGATTGGCCGGCCCCTTGATGAACTGTTCGGTGCGTTCGCCGTCACTGTTGAAGTTGATGTCGCGGACCTCGCGATAGAAGCCGCTGGGAACGCCGCGTTTGTCGAATTCGTGAAAGTCGAAGGACTGTTGGTAGGTGTATCGCGCGCGTTCTTGCTCAAAGCGGCTGCCGTTGTCGGCGACGCGTTTGAGCACGTCGGCAGGGGGATCTTGAGCCAGCGCGGGGACGCCGACGAAGAGGCAAAAAGCGACGAGCAAACGCAAGAATCCGCCCGCAAGCGTTGTTCTACCATGGGGGCTTGCCGAGTGAAGCCCAGGGGCGCGATGCTGGCGGACTGCGCGCATATGTCGTCACAGTCGTCGTGGTCGACGCGCTCTTGGCGGCCGCAGGGTTCATCTATGGCAGCCAGGAAGGGATATCGCCGGCCGTTTCGACCCCCATCATCATAGCGTTCCTGGTGCAGGCGGCAATGTTTCTCTTGCCGGGATTTCCGAACGCGCGC
>CAMPKL010000055.1 GCA_946887065.1 uncultured Bryobacterales bacterium | reverse complement strand
CGCGATAGCGCCGATTATGGCGCCGATTGCGGCGCCGCCGCCGGCAGTCTTGGCGGTTTGGTTCGTTTTGGACTTGGACGAAAGTTCAGCGAAGTTCGACGTAATGGCGATTTCGCGACCGTCGATCGTCACCGAGGCCAACTCAATAGCGATTTCCTCGCGGCCCCGGATGCGCCCGGCCTGATCGACCTTGGCCAGTTGCACGGTTGCGTCGGCGCCGCGCGGAGCGATCTCACGGCCATTGACGATGAGGGCCTCATCCAAACTGGCCCGAAAACGATCGCCGACAGCCGCAACGTCCGAATCAATCGAATCGATCATGCGGACCGTCATCACTGTGCCGTCCGGAATCGTTGCGGCGGCAGCGGCGGCAGCCGGCCTAGGCGATGTGACTTGCCGCGGCGCGGAGACCGGAGAAGCGGCTGCCGCAGCGTTTGCAGTATTTCCGAAGCTCAAAGAAGCGATGCTGTCGACCGGATGCGTGCCGACCTTACCGTCGGCGCCCACAAATTTGACGTCCTTACTGTTGCCTCCGAGATAAGTCCCGTCGACAGATACGCCGCTTTTAAGGGTTAGGGTGTCGGCGGAAGCCGCCGTTACGACGAGAATGCCGGCAAATGCGGCGGCAAGGAATCTTTTCATCTGATCTCTCCTCATATTTTGGTCCCGCAATTGAATGTCGGCCATCAATGTTAGATGCCTAGCGCTGGTTGGATGTTTCGTCGGCCGCCGCTACGAATCGATTTTGGAAAGCACCTCGGCGAACAGATCCGCCTTGTTGGAGGACGATTTTTTCCTGCCGCCCTTGGCATGCCGGTATTTGTGCTCGCTGCCGCAGGTCCGGCATTGGGTGCGCGCTGCCGTCCCATCCACGATCGAGACGACGGCATGATTGGTCACCAACCGGCACTTCGAGCAGTGGTCGTCGATAACGTCTCCTAGTCGGAGGTCTTCGGCCATGTTGTTTCTCCCAGCAGGATAACGCCGGCGGGGGCGCTACCTCTTTGCTAGGCAGTATAGTGCGTCGGCTGTTCGTATGAACAGTTGATCGCCGACGGCGATGGGACTGGCGAGGGTACGGCTGTCGAGTCGATTGACGGCGAGCACCTTAAACTCTTCGCCGGCGGAAAGGACGGTGGTCGAGCCCTCTTCGTTGACGGCATAGATCTTGCCGTCAGCCAACAAGGGAGACGAACTGTAGGTGCCGGCTTCGATACGCTGGCGATCCCAAGAGATGTGACCGGTCTGAGCGTCAAGGGCAACGACGATGCCTCGGTCGTTGACGACGAAAATACGTTTGCCGTCGGTGACCGGCGTGGGGACATCGGAGCCGAGTTCGTTCTTCCACAGAATTGCTGAGGCGGGGAGCAGGCCGGTTCCTGTCGGCCGAAAAGCCATGAAGGGCTTGCCGCGGGTGCTGGAGGCGTAGACTGTGTCGCCGATGGTCAAAGCTGAGGCAATGGTGCGGTAGAACCGGTGGCGTTCGGGATTCATGCCGCCCATGCGCCAGATTTCCGTGCCCTTGTCGAGGTTGTGTCCGGTGACGTAGTCGCCGCCAAGGACGACCAACTGAGGTTCGCCGCGAACGACGACGATCGTTGGAGTGGAGTAACTATCGGGCGACTCAAAAACGGCGTCGGTCGACCGCTCGACGCGCCACACGTCCTTACCCGTGGTCTTGTCGATCGCCAGGACATAAGAGGGCGCATCGGTCGTCATGCCGTGGAGGACTTGCAGGTACAGCTTGCCTCCGTGCAGCAGAGGCGATGAGGCGTAGCCA
The DNA here is from genome assembly GCA_946887065.1 of uncultured Bryobacterales bacterium. The sequence goes on along the minus strand of CAMPKL010000055.1, from coordinate 9,628 downwards.
TGATTGAGTCCAAACGCCCCGAAATCGTCCTGGATGTTGCGAGACCAAATTTCCTTGCCGTTGAAGTCGTGGCATTGCAGGGAGCCGGAGCCGGTCATCGACCAGACGTGGCGGCCATCGGTGATGGGCGAAGGCGAAGAGAGGTTTTGTTTGCGGCGGGTTTGATTGTCCGAGCCGATGATGCGTTGCCAACGCACCGAGCCGTCCTTACGGCTAATTGCCAGCAGCAGAATCTTGTCGTTCGTGTTCGCTTTCGAGCCGTCGAAACCCTCCTCGGCCGACGTCACGAAAGCCATGTCGCCCCAGATCGCCGGCGTTGCAGCGCTCCAACTTGGAAGAGCGACTCGCCAGGCGACGTTCTCGGTCGCACTCCAGGTGACCGGAAGATTTCTGGCTACGGAACTGGAGCCGTTGAGGTTGGGTCCGCGCCACTGCGGCCAGGCGAAGTCGAGCGGCTCGGCGCTGAGCGCGGTTAGCGCGCACGCCAAAACGAGCACGAATAGGATTCTGCGGTTGCGGAGGAGCAAGACTTGCCTTTAGATTAGACCGACTTTGGGGGTCTAACTACAAGGCGCCGGAGAAAGGCGAGCGGTTACCGGTCCCGGCGTTCGAGTAAGATGGGCCCAGATCCGTGCGGATCCCCTTACTCGCGCCTCTGGCAGCCTTTGCCTGCGGCGTTTGGGCGGCTCGTCTCGCCGCTATCGATTCCAACCAAGCCTTAACCGCCGCCGCCGCGCTGGCGGGGCTGGGAGTTCTTGGTCTCCGGGCGCCGGGCTGGCGCGCCGGGCTGACGGCGCTGGCCTGCGCCTTCGGGTTGGCGGGTGTGGGAGTGGGTGGTTTCGAGCCGCCAGTGCGCTCGGACAGGGTCGATCTGGTTCTTCAGGATGACTTGAGCCCGGAGTATCGCACGGTGCGGCTGAGCGGGTGGGTGCGGCGTCCGCCGGAGTTGTTGGATTATGGGGACCAGTTTGTGCTGGAGGCGGAGTCGGTTTACGCCGGGGAGGCGGTTTCGGGCGGCATCTTGGTCACGGTGCAACGCGAACCGCAGGATCTGCCATTGCAGCTGGCCTATGGGACGCCCTTGGAGTTCTTGGCGCAGGTCCGCACGGTCCGCAACTACGGCAATCCAGGCGCGTTCGATCGGGTCGGCTGGCTGTCCTCGAAAGGCGTTTACCTGACGGCGTCGGTGCGCCGGGGCACGCCGTTGCTGGCGGGCGAGGGGAGGTGCGGCGGTTGGCTGGAGGGACGGTTGTGGGCCTTGCGCTTAGCGGCGCGGAGACGGTTCGATCAGCTGGAGGCGAGGCTAGACTCGCAGAGCAGCCCGAATGCAGCGATTGTACGGGCGATGACTTTGGGCGAATCGCGGGGCCTGGACAAACAGACCAAGTCGCAGTTCCAGCTGAGCGGAACGTATCACGTGCTGGTGGTTTCGGGCATGCACGTGGGGCTGTTGGCGGGCTTGGCGATCGCGCTGATACGGGCGCCGGGGCTGCCGATCGGCCTGGCGTGGGCGACGGGCGCCGCAGTGGGGTTCGGTTACGCGCTATTGCTCGATTCACAGTTGCCGGTGTCGCGCGCGGCCTGGATGTTAGCCGCTTATTTGACGGCCTCGGCGTTCTATCGGCGGCGGCAGTCGCTGAACGTGATCTGCGGCGTGGCCTTGGCTTTCTTGTGTTGGGAGCCGCGCTGGATCGCCGATGCGGGCTTTCAATTGTCGTTCCTTTCGGTGGCGGCGATCGCGGCGATCGGGGCTCCCTTGGCGGACCGTGTGGTGAGGCCCCGTCGACAGGTGCTGAAGGACATCTGGAACACGGATCGCGACTTGCGCTTGCCGGTCGAAGCGGTTGTGCGGCGGGTGGCCTTGCGCGATTGGCTGGAGCCCGTTGCGCTGATTGTAGGTTTGCGCCCGCGTTGGGCGGAGTTGCTGCTGCTGGGGCCGGCGAGAATCTGGTGGGCGGCGGTCTCGGTGTTGATTGTTTCAGCGGCGATCACTCTGGTCTTGGCGGCGCCGTTGGCTTACCACTTTCAACTGTTGGCGCTGGCGGCGCCGGTCGCCAACCTCGCTGTCGCGCCGCTGTTGATCGTTATTGCCCCGGCGGGGTTCGCGGCATTGTTGACGGGAGCCATGCCGCTGTTTGAAGTCGCGACGGGCGCCGCCGGCTTGTTGGCGGCATGCGTGGAGACGGTTGCGCGCTGGGAGGGCTTGCAATATGCAACTCCTCCGCCTGCGGCGCTGCTCATGGCAGCCTCGTTGCTGTCGTGCGTCCTGCTCGCCTTGTCGATCGGCAAAGACCGGCGACGGACTTGGGCCGCGGCCGCGGCGGCTACGGCTTGTTGGCTGCTGATTGCGGCGCACCCTTCGCGGCCCGAACTTGCCGCGGGCAAATTGGAAGTGACCGCGATCGATGTAGGACAGGGCGAAGCGTTGTTGGTGGGTTTGCCCAACGGCGAAGCGGGGTTGATGGATGCGGGAGGGTTCCCGAACTTTCGGAGCGAGGAGCCGTCGGCGTTCGATGTGGGCGAACAAATCGTCGCGCCTTACTTGGGGTCGAGAGGGATCAAGCGCTTAGCGTTCCTGGCGATTACGCACGCCGATGCCGATCACATGGCCGGCGCTCAAGCCGTGATGCGGCGCTTTGCGCCACGCGAGTTGTGGCTGCCGCGAATCTTGCTGAGCGCGGAGTTTCGCCCCTTGCTGAAGGCCGCGCAATTGTACGGCGTCAAAGTGCGTTATTTGGCGAGCGGCGACACGTTCGAGGCGGGTTCCGCCGGCGTCACGGCGGTCGTCTGCGCGCGTTGCGCGGAGCGGAATGACCGCTCGTTGGTCTTGGCGCTCGACTACGGCCAGCACCGATTTCTGCTGACTGGCGACATCGAACGCGAAGGAGAGGAGTATCTGGTTGCTCACCTGGACAAGGCGCAAGTCGCCGTGCTCAAGGCAGCGCACCACGGCAGCCGCGATTCGACGTCCGACGCTTTGCTTGAGTCGATCAAGCCCACCGTTGCAATCATCTCCGCGGGGTTCGAGAATTTGTATGGCCATCCGCACGCAGAGGTACTAAAACGATTCGAGCGCCGACGCATACAAGTCTTAAGAACGGATCTTGAAGGTGCGGCGACGGTATCGAGCGATGGGCGACGGTTGTGGTGGTGGGCAACGCAGCGAGATTCGCAAATGGGATCACCGTAGCGTCAGTCCGCTTGTAACACCGTCCGCGGCTCTTGCCCAGTGGTGGCCCACGCGGGGATCAAGGCGGCGAAAAAGGATACGAATAGCACGAAGGCAACGACGGCGCCGAGGATCACAGGGTCTGTGGGGTTGACTGCGTAGAGCAGATCGGCGAGCGAACGGCCCAGCAGCAGCACGCCGCACAAACCGGCTAAGGTCCCAACAAGCACGAACGACGTGGTCGCCGCGAGCAGTTTCGAGACCAACCGCCCGCGATCGGAGCCGAGCGCCATGCGGATGGCGATCTCGCGACGCTGCTCGCCAAGGTTCTCCGCCACGACGCTATAGACGCCCGCTCCCGCCAGTAGAATCGCCCCGAGGGCAAACACCAACAACAGGGCCATATTGAAGCGCTGCAATGCCGTGTCTCTTTCGACGAGTTGACCGATGGTTGCAATCTCTCCCACCGCTACGGTGGGATCGATCCGAGCCGCCTCACTCCGGACCAACTCGGCGAGTTCCACGGCGGTTCCCGTACCGCGAACGACCGGGTATCGCACGGAGACCTGGACCTGCAGGTAGTTCACGTAAAGGTCGTCATAGGTACGCTGGATACCGCGATACCGTGCGTTCGCCACGATTCCGACAATGGTCCACCAACGCTGCCTCCCGTACTCCAGGGCGATGCGGCTTCCTAAAGGTTCTTGTCCGGCTTTGCGCAGACGGTCGGCGAGGCTGCGGCTAATGACGACGCTCTGGGGCCCGTCTCGGTCATCTCTTTCGTCGAAGGCGCGCCCCTCCAACAGCGTCGTGCCAACTGTCTGGAAATAGCCTGGCGTGACGACCTGGAAGTTTGCCGAGGGAACCTCAACATCCGGAATGACGGTATCCGAATCCAGTCGATATCCCGCCTCCCACCCGATCGGGCCTTCCAGTGGTCGCAGCAGGACCGCGCCGGCACTCGTCACCATCGGTGAACGGCGTAACCGATCGAGCAATTGTCTGTAGAACTCGTCCTGGCCCTCCGGCGTGAACTGGGGACCGCGAGGATGGAGGTGCATCGTGACTGCGCTCTCATTGGAGTAACCGATGTCTTCGGTGAGCATTGCGTGGAGGCTAGCGGCGGTCAACAGAGAGGCTGCCAGCAGAATTACCGTCACTGCGGTTTGTCCAACCGTGAACGCGGCTTGGATCGCCCTCCGACCCCGGCCGCCTGAGAGACGCCCGCCGCCTTCACGCAGGAAGGTAGCCGCATTGACTCGTGAAGCCAGCCATGTCGGAGTGATCGAGCAACACAAAGCGGTCAACAGCGATGCGGAGGCCGCGAAGTACAACACCTCACGGCGGATACCAGCGTCCGCGATCCGCGGGATCTCGGCGGGAGCCCAAGCGATCAGCAATTGAATCAACGCCCAGGCGATCGCCAGCCCCAGCGCTCCCCCGATAGTTCCGGCAGCCAGTCCCTCCACGGCGAACTGAGACAATACTTGCCGTCCTGTGGCCCCCAACGATGTCCGGGTTGCGATCTCCTGCCCGCGCGCTAGCGCTCGAGAGAGGAAAAGATTGCCGGCGGTGATGCAAGCTGCGACCAACAAGAGAAACGAGGATCCCAACGACACCCACAACTGCAGGCGACTTGATCCGGTCCAATAGTCGGTTAGCCGCTCGATGACAGGCTCTTGCGTCGGGGGATAGAACTGCGGATACTCCTCGGTCTGTCGTTGGAAGAGGCCGCGTAACTGGGCGCTTACCTGTTCGTCCGAGTTGCCCGGAGCGACCCGAGCAATGGCCTGCAGCCACTGCCCTCCTCTACCTGCGGAATTGGAAAGCAGCAGCCAGAGCTTCGCCCTGCGGGGGAAATCTATACCAGGCCCCATGACACCGATCACTTCGTGACCGCGCCCGTCGATGCTGATCTGCCGGCCGATGACCGAGCGATCGGCTCCGAAATACCCGCGCCACAAGTCGTGGCTGAGCATGACTGAAGGACCTCGACCCTCGTCGTCGCCGGAAGCAGGGAAATCTTGACCCAGCATCGGTTTGACGCCAAGCGTTCGGAAGAAATCGGGCGAGACGGGCGCCGTATCGACGTCCACGGGCTCTAGCCCCGGCGCCTGGACCACCCTGCCATTCGCGTATGCCGTGGTCGGCAGGACGGCCACCGATTCAAAGACGTCGATGCCCTCGGTCAAGTCCTCCAACTCGGCGTAGGCCAACTCCACCACATGCGGACTCCCCGGCAGGGCTTTCCAAATAACGCGGAGAGCATCTTGGTCGGGAAAAGGCAGCGGCTGCAACAGCACAGCTTGGACCAACGAGAACAGCGCCGTGGTCACACCGATGCCGACGGCAAGCACCCCGATGGCAAACACGTAGGCGCTCGTCCCGCGGCGAAACGTTCGTAGGGCGAAGCGCGTGTCGCGAGCGACGGCATCTAGGCGTTGCGGCCAACCCCAGGTCTCGCGGGTCTCTTCTTTCACGGACGTTACGTTGCCGAAGGCGCGCCGTGCGGTGCGGCGAGCTTCATCGGGCGTGAGTCCGTCTGCAGCTTGCTCTTCGGCTTCGAGTTCAAGATGGGCTTCGAGTTCGCGATCGAGATCTTCGTTGCGGCGACGCCAGCGCATGATGTTAGCTCTCCTTGGGAGGGGCCATGACCAGGCCGATGGCGCGGGTAACTTGCTGCCACTTGGATTCTTCAGCGGCGAGCTGCTTTCTGCCGGCAGCGGTGAGCCGGTAGAACTTTAATTCGCGGTTGCGGTCTTTGGCCATCTCCCACTTGGATGCAATCCAGCCCTGGCGTTCCAGGCGGTGGAGCGCCGGGTAAAGGGAGCCGTGTTCCACTTGCAGGACGTCTTCCGAGGTTCGTTGGATGTGCTTGGCTATGCCATGGCCGTGCGCAGGGCCGAACAGGAGGGTGCGCAGGACAAGCATGTCGAGAGTCCCTTGTACGAGAGAAGCCATATCGATAGTAGGTAATCTACCATCCTAATGGTAGAGTGTCTACTACTATTGGCCGCTCACTCCTCGAAGGCGCGAAGCGAGTCGATGAGGTCGTGGGCCGTATGGTCGAAGCGCAGCGGCGTAATAGACACTTTGCCGTCGCGGACGGCGGCGTAGTCGCTGCCGGGTTCGGCGTCGTGCAGCGGGATCTCTTCGTGCATCCAGTAGTAGGGGCGGCCGTAAGGATCCTGCGTTTCGATCATTAGCGTGCGCGAGAGGCGTCCGCTTTGATGCGTGACGGCTACGCCGTGATAAGAGGGATACGGCACGTTGACGTTGAGCGCGACGCCGGCGGGTAGCCCGTGCTTGAGCGTTTGCTGGGCGATCTTCATGGCGAAATCCGCTGCCGGGCCATAGTCGATTTCCACCCGCTGGTTGACCGACATGGCGATGGCCGGAATGCCGTATTTGGCGCCTTCGGCTGCTCCGGCCACCGTGCCCGAGTAATAGACGTTTTCACCCAAGTTCGGACCGTTATTGATGCCCGAGACGACCAGATCGGGGCGAAAGTCGAGGATCAAAGTCAGGGCCATCATGGCGCAATCGGCGGGCGTGCCGTCGACGGCGTAGCGGTTCGTTCCGCGCATCTCATAACGGAACGGCTTGCGCAGAGTGATCCGCCGGCTGGCGGCGCTTTGCTCGTGAAAGGGCGCCACGGTGTAGATGTCCGCGATGCGCGCCAGCGAGGCTTCGAGGGCGAGGATGCCGGGCGCAGTGATCCCGTCGTCGTTGGTGATAAGAATACGCGGCATGCGGGCGGCCTAGCGAAGCAGGGCGAGAATTTCGGTGAGTTCCTTCTTGATCATGTCGATCGTCTCGTCGCTGGGATCGGCGAAGAGCGCGCCCTGCGCCGCGCGCTTCGGCTCGACGGTGCGCGCCTTCTTCCCCCGCGCCTTGTCTTTGAGCGCCTTGCGGGCGCCGGCGATGGTATAGCCCTCGTCGTACAGCAGCCGCTTGATCTCAAGAACGATCTCGACGTCTTTCCGCCGGTATTGGCGCTGACCGTTAGAGGACTTCTTCGGCTTGAGGACGGAGAACTCGGTTTCCCAGTAACGCAGGACGTAAGCTTCCAAGCCTGCCAACTCAGCAACGTCGCCGATGCGGAAGAACAGGCGGTTCGGAATTTCTGGCGTCCCCGTCGAAGATGCTGCCTGGACTTCACCCGCCATCTGTGAAGGTATCGTAACAAAGCGGCTAGAACGACAGCGTAACTGTGTGGCTGCCGCGGGGCAGGCGCAGCGACCAATGGCGCTTTCCGGCGACCAGATCGGGCTCAATGACGGCGCCGTCGACGGCTACTTGGCGGGGGCGGCGATCGAGCAATGCGATCGCGCGCGCGGCGGATTTGTAGCTGAGGTTGACGGCCTCATGGACGACTTGAGCGTCCAGTAAATCGCCCGTGAAGCGCACGATGCGGCCGGGCGGAGGGACGGCGGCAGGTTCAATCTTGTGGCGGCCGGCCGGCAGCCAGACGGTATTCGCGTCGGCCACGGGCCACACCGCGCCGTCGACTTGAGCAAAGCCGCTCCAATGGACGCCGAATGGCTGCTGCGCTTCCGCGATGAGCTTCTCCGGCGACGCTTCGTGCAACTTGGCTCCAGCGGACGCGTGCGGCAGCAACGCGAGATCGACAGGGGAAATAGAGTTCTCGAAGGCGAGTGAGACACGCGCGAAGGAGCGCGAGGACCGATCGACAAGCTGCAACAACTCGCCGCCCGTTTGTTTGCGCGTCGGGTAAGTCTGCTGGTAGCGCTCGACGATGTTGATGTCGATCGCCAGCCGTTGGGGCGAGTCGGTGAGCGGTTGGTAGCGGCGGGCGATCTCGGGGTAACGCTCGGGACCGAGCGACCACAGGGGCGCCGGGTCCTCGATGAGCAGGGTGAAGGGGTCGGCCAGTTCGAGCAGCCTGGCGGCGTCTGCGCCCAGCAGTTCTCGCATGCGAGGCTCGAATTGGTCGTCGATCTGAGTGACGACGACGTCGGCTTCGGGCAGCGTCGCGCGGATGATTCCTAGCCAATGTTGCTGCAGGCGCAGCGCCAGGCCGGCTCGATAGTCGACGAAGGCGCGCCAAGCCGCGGGCTGCTTGGACCAATGGCGCGGACCTCCGGCGTCGAAAAGCTCAAGCGGGTCGAAGCCGACCAAGGGACTAGCCTCCGCTCGCACCGTGTCGTTCATGGGAGTAAATCGCGCCGGGTTGTCGGGACCGTGCAGGGATTCAAAATAAAGCTCGCCCAGGTTGACGCCGTCCCAGTCGAAAGATGTCAACAGCCGCTCCACGCCTTTCTCGACCGCTGCCGCACAGGCTGGAGCGGTGAGGTCGACCAACTTGCGCCAGTCGAGCTTGGCGTCTTGCAGGGTGGCGGTCTTCTCGCGGCATTCAGGATGGTCCTGCCAAAAGCCTTCGCTGACATGCGGCAGCTCCAGCCAGGCATAGGCCAGAATGCCTTCGCGGCGGCACGCGGCGATGAGCTTGTCGAGATACGCAGCCTTCGCCGGGTCAGGGTCGTGATAGTGCCAGGCGGCGATGTGCAGGCCGCTGATTCCGGCGTTGCGCCACTGTCGGGCGAGATAGCCGGGGTCGGCGCGCAGCCGGTACGAAGAGTCAAAAAAGGCCCACAGCCGGTCGCCGCGAAAAGGCGGCTCCAGGCCCAGATCGGCCAGCGCGTGCAGCAGATAGGGAAAGCGTTCGTAGCCTCGCTCGGCCGGCCCGACGGCTAGCCACAGGGTATCTCCCAGGCCCGCAAGCACCGGCGCGCCGCCATGGCGTTCGCGGGCAAACACTCTTGCCGCAGCGGGCAGCGCATAGACCGGAACATCGACCGGCTCTTGCCAGAAGATTTCGAGCCCGGGGTCGCGCGCATCGACGACCGAAGCCACTCTGACTTTCTCGCCGGTCGGAACAATACCGAGTTCCTGATCGCCGCCGACGACGATGCGGAACGGCGCCGGTTCGGTCGTCGGATCGATGCCCACCGCTGACAGCAAGCCGCGCCAAACCTCCGGCTCGGCCACTTGCACCCGGTAACTTGGCTGCGCCCCAAGCGAAACGCACCACAGCGCCAACAGTGCGCCCACGCGGCACATCAGCGTGTGAACGAATACCAGACGCCGATGCGCAGATCGAAATAGTTGGGGCCGCGCTCGTTGCCGCGGTTCGACAAGTGCACGCCGCGCACGAAGTCGACCGAGAAATCCATCGGCGGCGCGACGGCAGGCACGCGCAGTTTGATGCCCGGCCCGGTCTCGACGTAGTTGCCCCAGTATTCGCGGCTGGTGTCGGAGGTGATGTTCCAATTCCAGTAAACCTGTGAGCGCAGCAATCCGCGATTGGGCAGGCGGTAGCCGGGGCGGAATTGCGAATAGGCCAACACGTCGTCGTTGAAGCGGCTCACATACACCACATCGACATTGGCCTCATAGAAGGCGCCTGGCTCATCGCCGCCCAGCGTCGCCCCCCGG
>CAMPKL010000054.1 GCA_946887065.1 uncultured Bryobacterales bacterium | reverse complement strand
CACATCGCCGCCTTGGTGCGCCGTCAACAGCGCGTCGACCGTCCGCTCGTGGCAGTGGAGACAAGCCGCCTGCGTCACCAGGCGATTGCGCGGCTTAATGCGTATCGGCTCGGGAAACCAGCCCGTCGTGAACGCCAAAGAATGAAAGAAGCCGTTATCGGCCTTGGTCAACCACTTACCGACCGCGTCGTGCCGCAAGTGACAGTCGTTGCAAGTAGCGACGGCATGGTGACTGGACTTCACGTACGAGTCCAGGTGCCCCTGCATCACATGGCAGTTGGCGCAGTAGACAGGATTATCAATTAAGTAAGCCCAGCCTTCGCCGTATCCAAGGTTAAACAGCACGAGTCCAAACAGGATTCCCAGGGCGAGAGCAATGCTCGAAGGCGTCGCTAACGTGTCTTTTAGACTAGATATCCAGCTCAATCTGCTCAGCCCGACTCAGGATACCGCCCGCCGGCGCGAATCCTATCTCGGAATTCCGCCTGAAAGACTCGTGACCTCCCCGGGGGACGGCATCAGGCGGCCAGTTGCCGCTCGCGCACATGACGATTGCCAGCCTCGAAAAACAGTACAATCCATTAGCGCTATGTCGCGACCAACGGTGATGAACGGGCGGCGGACGGCGGCGGCGTGCCTGCTGGTCTTGTGCCTCGCCATTAGCGCGATCCTTCACTTCGCGACCCAAACTTATCGACGTGACTTTGGAGGGCAGGGGATACCCGTGGGTATCTCGGCTCCGGATGCCGCGCTGGCTCTCGTTCTCGCCAACAAGATCGAGAACCCCTCAAGTCCCGAACTGCAGCCGGCGGTTTTCGTCCATTTGGGTTTTCTGCGTCTTTTCAACGGCGCCTGTGCGCTCTGCCGCGCCGCGAACGAGCTTGTCGTCCCTTACACAGTCTCATTCGCGATCGAGATCCGCGGTCCTCCCCAAGCGACTCTTAGCTAGCCAGCGGGCTGGGGCGAGGCCTTTACCGGCTTTGCCTCGACGATGTTGCGCCGTCGTTTTGGCGCTGGGAGTTCGCTTTTCACAGGAGGGCATGGGCTATGTCACGTGCGGATACCATCTTCACCGTCAAGTTGGGCTTGATTGTTGCGGCGCTGATCGTGGCGCTGTGGTTCCTAAATAGGCTATAGGTCGGAAGTGGAGGGCGTGTGCAACACCTGTTCCGACAGAAACCTTTTGAGCTACTGACGCAGGAATGTGCGGAAGAGGGCGAACACACGCTCAAGCGGGTGCTGGGACCCTGGGAACTGACGGCGCTCGGAATCGGAGCGACGATCGGCGCCGGTATCTTCGTTCTCACCGGCGAGGCTGCATACGCCAATGCCGGCCCGGCTGTGGTGCTTTCATTCGCCGCGGCCGCCTTGGCTTGCGCCTTTGCGGCGTTGTGTTACGCGGAGTTCGCCTCGTTGATTCCGCTGGCGGGAAGCGCCTATACCTACGGCTACGCGACGCTGGGCGAGTTGTTTGCCTGGATCATCGGCTGGGACCTGGTGCTGGAGTATGCGCTGGCGGCTTCCACGGTGTCGGTGGGCTGGGCCGGCTACTTCGTGTCGTTCCTTTCGCACTTCGGTTTGAACGTTTCGCCGGCCATCTCGACATCGACCTATGTGCTCGATGCTCAGGGCGACCTGGTACATACGGGCGCGCTGAATGTTTTCGCTATTGCGATCGTGGTTGCCTCGTCGGTGCTCCTGGCGGTGGGAATTCGCGAGTCCGCGACGATGAACAACGCATTGGTGGTCATCAAAGTCGGCATCGTCCTCCTTTTTTTGTTGGCCGGAGTTTGGTATATCGAACCCCAAAATTGGACGCCGTTCTTGCCGGAGAATACGGGCGAGTTCGGCCATTACGGATGGAGCGGAGTTTTCCGCGGAAGTGCGCTGGTGTTCTTCGCCTATATCGGCTTCGACGCGGTTTCGACGGCAGCGCAGGAGACCCGGAATCCGAAGCGCGATCTGCCCTTCGGCATCCTCACCTCGCTGGCCATCTGCACCGTTCTCTATGTGGCGGTAGCCGCGACGTTGACTGGGCTGGTTCCCTATAGCGATCTGGGAGTTCCGCATCCGATCTCACTCGGTATCCAAGCAACGCCCTTCGCCTGGCTTGGTTGGATCGTGGATCTCGGAGCTTTGCTGGGTCTGGGTTCGGTCATCCTTGCAACGCTGCTTGGACAGTCGCGCGTGTTCTACGCGATGTCGCGCGACGGCTTGCTGCCGGGCGTATTTTCGCGGCTGCATCGGCGCTTTCGGACGCCGTTCGTTCAGACCTTGGGAATGGGCGCGGCGGTAGCCGTTCCTGCGGCCCTGTTTCCCATTGACGTTCTCGGCCACATGGTTAGCATCGGGACATTGTTGGCCTTTGCGATCGTCTGTACGAGCGTGATGGTTCTCCGGATTCGACGTCCCGACCTAGAACGGCCGTTCAAAGTTCCTGGCTATCCGTTCGTCCCAATTTGCGGCGTGGCTACGTCGGTCGCGCTGATGTGTTTTCTGCCGATCGAAACGTGGGCGCGGCTTGGCGTGTGGATGGCTCTCGGGATGCTGATCTATGTGCTTTACGGCAGGAAGCACAGCAAGGTTCGGGCAATGAGCGCGACTCGCGGCGGGATGTAGGAGTTTAGAACAATGGGTTTCCTCCCGAAGGATGAACGTTTTTTCGAGTTGCTGGCGGAGCATGGCGCTCTGCTCATCCGCGCGACGGCTTTGATGCGCGAGAGCTTTGCGGCGGATCCCCCCGACTGGCCGGCGGCGTGCTCCAGACTTTCCGAGGTAGAGACGGAGGGGGACCGCGTCACGCGCGAAGTTATCCGGCGGCTCAGCGATTCGTTTATCACGCCGATCGATCCGGAAGACATTTATCGGCTGGTCATCGGGCTGGAACGGGTGCTTGATGGAATGGAGGGGCTTGTCCAGCGCCTGCGCATCTATGGCGTGGCGCGGCTGCCGGAATCGATGAACGGCATGGCCCGCTTGCTTGAGTCGGCCGCGGCGGAATGCTCGGCTGCTCTCGTCAGCCTAAACGGAAAGAACGACATGACTCCGCACTTCCGGCAAATTCGCGAAATCGAATCGCAAGTAGACATGATTTATCGCGATAGTTTGTATGCGTTGTTCCGCTCGGAAAAGGATCCGATTCGGCTTTGGACGTTGAAGGAGATTTACGAGCGGCTGGAGACCGCGGCCGATCGGTTCCAGGACATCTCCTTCGTGCTTGAGGAGATCCAACTCAAGAACAGTTGAGCCTGGGAACCCGCATGAACGACCTAGATCTCGTCGTCCTGATCGTTTTCCTGGCGCTGTTATTTGACTTCTTCAATGGGTTCAACGACGCCGCGAACTCGATCGCGACGATCGTCGCCACAAAGGTACTGACCCCGTTTCAAGCCGTCGCCTGGGCCGCGTTCTTCAATTTCATTTCCGCCTTCGGCTTCGGCACGGCGGTGGCCAAGATGATTGGCTCCGGGATGGTCAATTCCGAGATGGTGACGCCCGTTGTGGTGTTGGCCGGACTTGTCGGAGCCATCTTTTGGGTGGCGCTCGCATCGCGGCTTGGTTTGCCGGTTAGCGCATCACACTCGCTAGTCGGCGGATATGGAGGCGCAGCCGTGGCACATGTAGGGCTTGTGGCCGGTTGGGGCGACTCGCTCGCCGTCTTGAACGCCCAGAATTGGCTCTTGATGGCCGCATTCATCTTTATCGCTCCGCTGCTGGGACTACTCGGCGGCGGGGGGTTGATGATCGCGACGGTATGGTTGTTTCGCCGTCATTCGCGCGCGCAGATGGATACGTACTTCCGCAAGCTGCAGCTGATCTCTTCAGCAGCGTTCAGTTTTTCGCACGGCACCAATGACGCCCAAAAGACGATGGGCATCATTGTCGCCGCCCTCTTCGCCGGAGGCTATTCGGAATCCATGGAGATTCCGCTTTGGGTCATCCTCGCGGCGCATGGCGCGATTGCGCTGGGGACGTTGTTCGGCGGGTGGCGCGTGATCCGTACAATGGGCGACCGGCTGACCAAGCTGAAGCCCGTAGGAGGGTTCTGCGCGGAAACAGGCGGCGCCGCGACCGTGATGCTGGCAGCCAGCCTCGGCGTGCCCGCGAGCACCACGCATACGATTGCGGGCGCCATTGCAGGCGTCGGTATGGTCCGCCGTGTTCGGGCCGTACGTTGGGGCCAGGCTCGCGAGATCGTCGGCGCCTGGGTGCTGACTTTGCCCATCACCATCGCTGTCGGCGCCGGCTCCTATCTGCTGATGCACTGGCTGAGCCTTTAGCCGACCTATTCCGCACAACCGCGAAGCAGCGACTGGGAGGTCCTGGAGACCCGGGTCGTATTTAGTAGCCCCTAAGTGAGCCCGCAAAGCTATAATTCCTGCAACTTGGCCAGGAGGAGTGACTCATGAAGCCCTTGCGTTTTTGGATCGTGGTTCTTGCGCTGGCGCTCGCGGCTACAGCCTGTCAGCAGAGTGAGCCGGTTCGAGAGAGCCGGCAGTACACCATTGAACAGTTTCTCGATACGACCCAGATTGGCGGCGGTTCGTTCTCGCACGACGATGCGCTGGTCCTCTACGCCAGCGACGAGTCGGGCCTGTTCAATGCCTACACCGTTCCGGTTGCCGGTGGCGAAGCGACGCAGCTTACGCACTCCACCGAGGACAACGTCTATCCCGTGTCGTTTTTCCCCAATGACAACCGCATCCTTTATCGTGGCGATAAGGGAGGCAATGAGATTTACCACATCTATTTGCGAGAAGAGGACGGCACGGTCAAGGATCTAACGCCGGGCGAGAAAAATCGTGCTCTGTTCCAAGGCTGGTCCTATGACCGCATGAGTTTTTTCTTCCAGTCGAACGAGCGTAACCCGCAGTTCATGGATCTATATGAGTCAGACATCGAGACGCTCCAGCCGACGATGGTGTTTCAGAACGAGGGCTACGGGATAGGCCCGATCTCGCGCGACAAACGCTACATTGCGCTGGGCAAGCCGACAACAACCAGCGACTCCGACATTTTTCTTTACGACACGCAGACGAAAGATACCCGGCGCCTGACGCCGCATGAAGGCGAGGCGCGGTTCTTCGCCGTCGAATTCTCTCCCGACTCAAAGAGTCTCTACTACGTCACCGACCAGGACGGCGAGTTCCTCTATTTGAGCCGGATGGACCTGGCTTCCGGCGAGTCGGAAGTCGTCGAGAAGGCCGATTGGGATGTGATGTTCGCCGATCTATCGCACGAGGGCACATACTTGACGGTCGGCGTCAATAACGACGCCCGCACAGAGATTCACGTGTACGAAACGGCGACAGGAGAGCAGGTCGAACTGCCCGAGATGCCGCAGGGCGATATCACTTCCGTGGAGTTCTCTCGCAGCGAGAAGCTGATGCGGCTCTTCCACAGCAGTGACCGCACGCCCCCGGACTTGTATGTCTATAACCCAGCAGAGAAGCAGTACACGCGGCTGACCGACGCTATGAACCCGGAGATCCGCCGTGAAGACCTCGTCGATACCGAAGTGGTTCGCTACAAGTCCTTCGACGGGCTCGAAATTCCTGCCGTGCTGATGAAGCCGAATCTGGCGCCGGGCGAGAAGGCGCCGGCTCTCGTCGAAGTGCACGGCGGTCCGGGCGGCCAGTCGCGCACCGGCTACAACGCCATGCTGCAGTACCTAGTCAATCACGGCTATGTCGTGCTGCGCGTGAACAACCGCGGCAGCTCCGGGTACGGCAAGACATTTTATAAGATGGACGATCTCAAGCATGGCGAAGACGATCTGCTGGACTGCGTTGAAGCCAAGAAGTTCCTCGCTTCGACCGGATACGTCGATGAATCGAGGATCGGCATCATCGGCGGCAGCTACGGAGGGTACATGGTGCTTGCGGCGCTAGCCTTCCAGCCCGACGCTTTCGAGGTTGGCGTGGATATTTTCGGCGTGGCGAACTGGCTTCGCACTTTGCAGAACACGCCGCCGTGGTGGACATCCCAACGCGATGCGTTGTTCAAAGAGATGGGCAACCCCGAAACAGACGTCGATTACCTGAAGCGCATCTCACCGCTGTTCCATGCGGAAAACATCCAAAAGCCGCTGATCGTTCTCCAAGGGGCCAATGATCCGCGTGTGCTCAAGGTCGAGTCCGACGAGATCGTCGAGGCGGTGCGGGCGAACGGCGTCCCGGTGGAATACGTGGTTTTCGAGGACGAAGGGCACGGCTTCACCAAAAATAAGAACCGCGTTAAGGGCTACGAGGCGATCTTGCAGTTCCTAGACAAGCACCTCAAAGGGACAGGCGCGCCGTCGAACGAAACCGGAGGCTAGGGCGATTTAGCTGCCATGAGAATCTCAACGAATCGGAACGCGACGGCTCACGCGCTCCCAAACAGGTACAATCTCGTCCTTGTCGATCGGATCTCCGCTTGACTCGACGCGACGCCTAGGGACGACTGCCACCATCATGCACTGGATCGATTGGACAGTCGTCGCCGCCTATGTAGGCGTTCTGGGCTTAATTACCGTCAAAGCCCGGCGCACGCGCCAGCTCGAAGATTTCACTGTCGCCTCGCGTGACATGCCGAGGGCAATGGTATTCGCTACCCTTGCCGCCACCTACATCGGTCCCGCCTACACCCTTGGAATCGCCGGCAATGCCGCCGGCCGCGGCTATGTTTGGTTGTTGATTTCGTTGATGGTTCCCTTGCAGACCGTGCTGATCGGGCGGTGGGTGGCGCCGAAGCTTCGCGAGTTCACGGGTTGCCATAGCGTCGGCCACGTGATGGGCGAAATCTACGGACCGGCCGCCCGCTGGGTCACAGGCGTTCTCTCGTTCTTATTCAATGCCTTCGTCGTCGGGCTGATCGCGCGCGCCTTCGGCGAAGTCGTGTCCGTTTTCACCGGCGTTCCTGCGGAGGCCGTCATCATCGTCGGTACTTTGCCGGTGATCTTGTACGCGTCCTGGGGCGGCGTGAAGACCGTCATGCTGACCGATGCCGTTCAGTTCGCCGTGCTCGCCGTTTCTATCCCCAGCGTTATTTTCTACTCCGGCTATCTGTTTGACTTCAATGCACTCGCGGCCAGCGTGCCCGCGATGCATCTAACCTGGCACGGCGGCTACTCCATGCCCGAGCTGGCGGGGCTGCTTATCACCTTTTTCTTCGGGGAGATTCTGTTGCCGCCCTACTGCGTGCGGGCGCTCGCGGCCAAGGACGCCCGTCAAGCCGGCAGCGGATTCATGGCGGCCGGGCTATACGGCTTTCCCTGGATGCTGGTCGTGGTCACGATCGGCATCATCGGCAGAGCCGCGCTGCCCGAAGCCTCGGGGGATACCGTGTTCCTCCAAACAATGCAGACGTTCCTGCCGATCGGCATGCTCGGATTCGTGTTGGCGGGCATCTTCGGCATCATCATGAGTTCGCAGGATAGTTGTCTTCACAGCGCTTCGGTCGCGTTTTCCATCGATCTCTATCAGATGGCCCGGCCCCAGGCGAGCGCTGAGACCCTACTGAAGTACAGCCAATACGCAGTCGGCGTAATCGGCGTAATCGCCATCGTGTTCGCGCTGATGGTGCCGGGCTTGGTGCAGGCGCTGACCATCGTCTATACGATGTGGGCGCCTACCGTCGTGGCGCCTCTCGTGATCGGTCTGTTGTGGCGCAACGCGCCGAAAGCGAGCGGCGTGGCCGCGATGGCGGCCGGAGCGCTCGGGGCGGCGGTCTGGGAATGGGGCCTGGTTAACCCCTACGGCGTACCGTCGCTCGTTGCGGGACTAGCAGCCAATCAAGTTGCGTTTTGGACCGTTGCTCTTACTCAAAGTAGGAAGGTGAACTCTTGATGGGACTATTAATTATTCTGTCCTGCGCGATTTGCGTCGCCGCGGGCGTGGCGGTAGCGGTTATGCTTGTGCGCGAGTTTCCGCGCCTGCGGAATCGTTGATGCGTTAGAGAAAGTTCTTCTTGAACCAGTCTTTTCGTTCCTCACCTAACGCGACTGACGCTTTCTTTTCCCGATTCGCATCGCCGAAATCATACTTGCATGCGCGGCAAGTAGAATCGGCCGCCCACCGCACGGAACCTCTCAGCGTGACCTCCCCACACCTGGGGCAGCGTCTTGCAGTGTGCGACGGTCGGACTTTTTCAAGTTCCACGTGTTGGAGCGTAACCGTGTTGCTGGAGCAATGTCAAACATTCTCTTGGGCGGATGTTTCACTTCTCCCTTCGCGAGTTCCTGGAGGTACAATTCCCCTGTCTTGTAAGCCGCGTCTTTAAATCAGCTGCGTGAGCAAAGGTGAACCGGAAATGACAAAGGTCTTCAGCGCGTTTTTAGCACTTGCTTTGGCTTCGGCCATTGCGGCTTCCGCACAAACAAAGAAACCCAGAATCGCCGTGGGCGGCATCAGCGCCGAGTCCAACTCGCTCTATCCCAAAGCCCGGACCATGCCCGCGGATCCGCCGCCTGCCAACCGCGAGGAGTGGATTGAGCTGAACCTCAAAGCCAGCGAGACGACGAGCGGCATCGTTGAGGCGGCGCCGAAGGTCGGTCTCGACGTCTATCCCGTGCTGTCTGGCCGCGCCGACTCGCTTGGGTACGTCGAAAAGGCGTCCTTCAATCGCGCGCTCGATACGCTCGTGCAACAGATCAAGACAGCCAGTCCTCCCTTCGACGGCGCCATTCTCACGCTGCACGGGGCGATGGTGGTTGAAGGCTATCCGCACGGCGATGCTGAGGTGACCCGCCGCGTTCGCGAGGCTATGGGCGAGGATTTTCCGATCATCGTCACGCACGATTTTCACGCCAATGTTTCCGAGGAGATCGTCCGCTACTCCGACGTCCTCATCACCTACAAAGACACGCCGCATCTTGACCCGAAAGAGCGGGGAATTCAGGCAGCGACGATCATGGCGGGAATGATCAGCGGCGAACTCAAGCCGGTGCAAGCGCTCGTCAAGCCGCCCATGATCGTCAATCTGCTTTTTCACAACACCTTCGCCCCGCCGTTCAAGGCGGTGACCGATGAAAGTCGCCGGCTTGAGGCCACCAACCCGAAGATCCTCGCCGCGAGCGTCCCCGGCGGTTATCAGTGGTCCGACGTTCCCGCGATGGGGCCAAGCGTGATCGTGGTGACCGACAACGATCCGGAGTTGGCCCAGCGCGAAGCGCAACGCCTCAGCGACATGCTCTGGGAGTTGCGGGATGAACTCAAGTTTAAGGTCCCTGACGTGGCCACGGCCGTCCGGGACGCCATCGCCAGCGAGAAGTTTCCCGTCGCGTTGATGGATACCGGCGATAACATCGGCGGGGGCTCGGCAGGCGACGCCACGTTCATCCTCAGCGAACTGCTGCGCCAAAAGGCCGAAGGGTGGGTCGTCGTAATCTCCGACGCCGAAGCGAACACAGCCGCATTCAAGGCGGGAATCGGCGGAGCCTTCGATCAGATGGTCGGCGGCAAGACCGACAAGATCCACGGCGATCCGGTGCGAGTGCGGGGCCGCGTCAAATCGCTGCATGACGGCAAATACGTCGAGACCGAAGTGCGTCACGGCGGCGGCCGCTACAAAGACATGGGGCACACCTCCGTTATCGAAGTTGAGGGCTCCACGCGCGACTTGCCGAATCTGTTGCTGCTCACGAATCGTCCGACAAGCCCGAACAGCCTGCACCAGCTCGTCAGCAACGGCGTGTACCCCGAACGTCAGAAGATTCTCGTCGCGAAGGGCACAATGGCGCCCAGGGCGGCCTACGAGCCGGTCGCAGCGCGGATTATCGAAGTCAACTCGGGCGGCGCCACCGACGTCAACCCCAAGCGTTTCACGTTCAAAAATATCCGTCCGGGTTTGTTCGGAATTGACGACTAGGACGAGCCGCTAAAAACGTCGATCTTTTCTTCGACCGTGCGCTGCATCGCATCCATCGCGGCCCCGAACAACCGCGTCACGTCGTAGCCCTTGACGCCTTGCTCAAGCGACCGTTCGAGCGAAGCGAACAACGTCTGACGAATCTCCGTATTCACGTTGATCTTGCGCACGCCCAGTGCGATCGCTCTGCGCAGATCGCCGTCGCTCAGCCCCGAAGCGCCATGGAGCACCAGAGGAGCCGGGACGGCGTCGCGCAATGCGGCGAGCCGCTCGAAATCGAGTTTCGGTTCGCCCTTGTAGACGCCGTGCGCGTTGCCGATGGCGATAGCTAAACTAGCGACCCCCGTCTGCTCGACGAAAGTGCGCGCTTGAGCGGGGTCGGTCATCGGGATGGCCGTTTCCTGCTCGCCGCTTGAGTCCTCCTCGCCGCCCACTCCGCCCAACTCGCCTTCCACGGGAATCTGCCCCGCCCGCTCGACAGCCTGACGCGTCAGCGCCACGTTCTCGTCGAAAGGCAAGTTGGAGCCGTCGATCATCAGCGACGTGAAGCCTTCACCGAGACAGCGTTCGCAGGCGGCGACGGTTGGGCTGTGATCGAGATGAACGGCTACGGGAACACTCGCTTCGCGGGCGGCCGCCAGCACAAGTTGCGTGAGCGGAGCGAAGCCGCCGTAATCGAGAGCGCCGCTTCCGACGGCCAAGAAGACTGAGGCGCGCCGCGCCTCGGCGGCGGCCAAGATCGCCCGCGTGATCTCCAGGTTGTACGTATTAAACGAGCCGATCGCGTAGCCGCCGCGCACCGCTTCGTCCAGCAATATCTTTCCCGAGACGAGCATGGTTCATTGCCTCCTGAAGAGGCGAATCGCCTCGGCCAGGCTTTCCGGCTGGCCCACATTGCCGGGGAACACCACGTACGGCATGCCCGGAAACTTGCTCTCGTCGCCCAATTCCCAAACCGGTATGCCGGCCAGCAGTTGACCAAGCACCATGGCTCGCCGAACGCCCAAACCGCGCGTCGCTACATCGCTCGACGTAATGCCGCCCTTGGCAATCAGGAAGCGCGGCCGCGCCGTCAAGCTGCTGACGATGTCGCAGAGCGCCGCTGACACGGTCCTGCCGATCGCCAGATTCTCTTCATCCGTTGCTCCCGTGCGCAGCGCGCGGCTGGTGTAGAGAATGACGTCTTCGCCCGCCTCTAACCTGCGGCGAATTTCGCCCCGTGCCCGCGCGAGTTCTTGATCTCCGCAGCCGGCGGTGAGTAAGGCGTCCACGCTCAATTCGATGCCGATGACCCCCGGAACCTTCAGCGCGTGTTGCAGTTGATCGCTCGACTTGGCCACATAGGAACCAACCACGACGAGCCCGCCTTGCCTGGTATCGCTGCGCGTTTCTTCCAGTGTGAGCAGCGGCTTCTTCGGAATGCCCCCGCGCACGCGCACAAACGACGCCGCCGTACGGTAGAGAAACCGGCGCCCCGCCTCCTCCGCATCGAGCAGGCCCATCACAAACACTTCCTGGTCGCGGTCGTCGGTCGAGTTGACGATGGCCGCGCCTCCCGCCGGCATGGCCATCAATTTGTTCGCGACGGCGCCAGGACCTCCCCTGCGCAAATCATCGAGCGTGATGCAGGTGACGTCCGCTGCACGGACGCGGCCCTTGGTTTTTTCCTCCACCCACTCGGGCAACGCGGAATGCACATAGCCGAAAACGCGATCT
>CAMPKL010000053.1 GCA_946887065.1 uncultured Bryobacterales bacterium | reverse complement strand
TGCCCACCCCGAGTACATCGCGCCGCCGGCGGGAATGCGGGCCTACGGCAGCGCCTCCTTCGCTCCGGTTTCGATCCGCAACGGCGATCAGTTCAGCGGACGCGTCGATCACGAGCTGAGACGGGGCACGGACAAGGTCTTCGTCAACTTCTATCGCACGCACAATTGGTCTTACCAAGACTTGGCGCGGCCTTACTTCAACCGGGATCGGCCGGAGAAGTCGTTGTTCTTCACTATGAACCACACGCACATCTTCTCGCCGACCATGATCAACGAATTCACTGGCGGCACGATGCGCTATGAAGGTAACCAGGAAGATCCCCCGCATCTGGAGATTCCCCGCTTGACCGTGGCGCCGCTCCAACCGTTCAGCGACAACAGCTATCCGTTGGGTTGGTTCCAATACGGCATCAACTTCAAGAACGTCTTTTCCGTCATCCGCTCAAATCATGCTTTTAAGGTGGGCGGCGAGGTTCGACGGGTTCCGCTGGACGCGATCAACACGAGCAATTACATTCCGACTTACGACTTCAACAGCGTCCTCTCGTTCGTCAATGACAAGCCGCTGACGATGACCCGTCTGGTCGACCCGGTTACCGGCGACCCGAAGACCAATGACCTGCACGAGGTCAGGTACGAGTATGCGGCGTTCGTGGAAGACGACTGGAAGGTCAGGCCCAACCTCACGCTGAACATCGGCATGCGCTGGGAAGCCTTTATGCCCACCACCAACCGGGACGGCGTTTACAACACCTTCGTGCTGGCTTCGGGGGCGACGTTTGCCGAACAATTGACCAACGGATCCGCGGAGTACGTGAAACGCGGAGTGGAGCCGGACTTGAATAACTTTGCGCCGCGCTTCGGATTCGCCTGGAATCCGGGCGGCAAGGGCACGATGGCGATCCGCGGCGGCTATGGCATCACCTTCGATCGGCCGGGCAGCTGGGGCGGCTACGTCAACAACCCGCCGCTCCGGGCTACCGTCACGCTAGGCGAACAATTCGGCACCGCCTTCACGTATAGCCTTGGCGACCCCACCAAGCCGTTCCACGGATATCCCGTTGATCCGGCCCTGCGCACGGGATTGGACGAGCACAACGGCATCAAAGGCGTTCGGGCGAACACCATCTCCGTCGATCCGAACATGGTTACCGCGTACCTTCACAACTGGTTCTTCGGCGCCCAGCGCGAGATATTCAAGGGCTGGATTTTGGACGCCAACTACATCGGAACCCAGGGCCACAAGCTCTACAACAACACGAATGTCAATCGCTATGCGGGCGACCTTCTCGACGGGAAGTTTACTGGATATAGCCAGAGCTTCAATAGCATCAATTGGGTCCAGTCCAACGGCAACTCCTACTACCACGCCGGCACGGCCCAGCTGAGACGGCCTTTTGCGAACGGCCTCCTGTTTGAAGCCGCCTTCACGCTGGGCAAGGCCATCTCCGAGACCGGTACTCCTCAAGACGTCTCGAACCGGCGTGCTGAGCGCGGCCCGACAGACTTCGACGTTGCCCGTAGGGCCAGCTTCGTGGGCGTTTGGGAGATACCGTTCTTGAGGAACGCAGGAGGTATCGCCGGCGCCGTGCTGGGCGGCTGGCAACTCTCCGGAACGATGGTGATGCAGTCAGGCCAAGCTCTTACCGTGACGCACGGTGCAGCCTACTCAAGAGGCGACTTCAACGCGGATGGACAGACGGGCGACCGCCCCCATGCCCCCGCCGATACGGTAAGGCGCGATGGATTCGAAACCGCCGACTATCTGACGGGCATCTTCAAGGCGGCTGACTTCCCGAGGCCAGCGCCGGGAACCAGCGGCAACCTCGGTCGCGGCGTGTTCCGTGGACCGGGCTATATCCAAATGGACGCGTCTTTAACCAAGAAGTTCGCCGTCACCGAAAGAGTTGGGCTTCAGGTTAAGGTTGACGGTTACAACCTCCCCAACCGCACCAATCTGCAAGACCCGGTTCTTGACCTCAACAACAACAACTTCGGGAAATCGGTGGAGCAATTGAATCCCAAGGCGTTTCAGGCTCAATTGCGGCTCACTTTCTGAGAGGCGATATTGGCGGCGGGCGTCGGACCGATCTTACCCCGCGGTCCGGCCGTCTGGTGCGAACAAGAGTGCGGCGCGCTCACAGCGAGCGGGCCGCACTCACCCCGCTGTTCGAGGATGCTTGCTTCCGGGAGCGGGCGTTTCAGCAGCTGTTCGTGGGTGATGAAAAGTGATGGTTTCAAGAAGAACTCTCTCGCTGTTGATCGTCTACGCGGCCGCTGCTTGGATAGAACCGTCCGCAGAAGCGCAGGATGCTGAGCGCGGTCAGTTTTTCGAGAGCAAGATTCGTCCTCTCTTTTCTGTTCAATGCTACGCGTGTCATACGGGCGCCGCGAGCGGCGGGTTGCGCCTTGACTCAAGAGAAGCGATCTTGGCGGGCGGGAATTCAGGCCCCGCGATCGTTCCCGGCTCGCCGCAGGACAGCCTGCTCACAGCCGTACTGGCTCATCGGCACGAACGTATCAAGATGCCGCCTGGCGGCAAGTTAGCCGATGCGCAGTTGGCCGATGTCGCGACCTGGATCTCCGACGGGGCCTACTGGCCCGAAGGGGGACCTGCGCCGGCTGCGTCCGCCAGTTATGCCATAACGCCCGAGCAGCGGGGGTTCTGGTCTTTCCAGCCGATCTCCGATCCCGCTTTGCCGGCCGTTGTTGACTCGCGTTGGACCACGGCTGTCGACCGATTCGTGTTCGAGAAACTCCAAGAGAAGAAACTGAAGCCAGCGGAGAAGGCTTCCAAGCTCACCTTGCTTCGCCGTGCGACATACGATCTGACGGGGTTGCCGCCGACGCCGCAAGAAGTCGACGCATTCTTGGCCGATGAGTCGCCGGAGGCATTCGCCCACTTGGTGGACCGCCTGCTGGCTTCGCCGCAGTATGGCGAGCGCTGGGGCCGCCATTGGCTCGACGTGGTGCGCTACGCGGATACGGCGGGGGACGCCTCGGACTATCCAATTCCGCAAGCGTACAAGTATCGCGATTACGTGATCGCTTCGTTCAACAGCGACAAGCCCTACAACGAGTTCTTGCAGGAGCAGTTGGCGGGCGACCTTTTGCCGTACCAGAACGACGACGAGCGCTGGGAGCAGATAATCGCCACCGGATACCTCGCCTTGGCGCGGCGGTTCAACGTCAATCCGTTGCAGAACATGCACCTGACCTACGACGATACGGTCGACAACCTGGGCAAGGCGATGTTCGGTTTGACGATTTCCTGCGCGCGCTGCCACGACCACAAGTTCGATCCAATCTCAAACCACGATTACTACGGCATCTACGGAATTTTCTCCAGCACAAGATTCCCGTTTCCCGGCTCGGAGAAGGGCCACCGCCCGAAAGACTTGATCGCCCGGAATCAAGAAGACTACGACAACATCCTCGCGCCCTTCTATGAAGAGCTGTTCAAGATCACCAGCCGCCTCAGCAAGGTCGAAGGACAGAAGCGGGCATTCGTCGAGGGCGTCTCGGAACGCTCGCTGGAAGAGATTCTGGCCGAGATCAAGGAGCTCGAAGCGCAGCGCGATCCGATGTTGGCCAACACTCCGAAGGTTGAGCAGGCCTTCGCCGTCGTCGAGGGCAAACCGGAGAACGCCAAAGTCCAAAAGGGCGGCGATCCGCAGGCCTTGGCCGAAGAAGTGCCCCGCGATTTCCTCGGGATATTGGACGACCAAGAGGGCAAACGGACCTTCGCCGGCAGCGGCCGACTCGAATTGGCGAGGTGGGTGACTGACCCCTCTAACCCGCTTCCGGCACGAGTGATAGTGAACCGTCTTTGGCAGCATCACTTCGGCAAGGGCATCGTCGCCACGCCGAGTGATTTTGGCAAACGCGGCACTCCGCCGACGCATCCGGAACTGCTGGACTACCTGGCCAAACGATTCATTGACGGCGGTTGGTCGATCAAATCGATGCATCGAACGATGATGCTGACGGAAACCTATCAGTTGGCTAGCGAGGGTGATCTAACGAACCGCGACATCGACGGCAACAACGACCTCCTGTGGAAGTTCAATCGGCAGCGCCTAGATGCCGAATCGTTGCGCGACTCCGTACTGATGATGAGCGGCGAGCTGGATCCGACGCCAGGCGGCGAACACCCTTTTCCGCACATGGGAACTTGGCAGTTCATGCAGCACGGTCCGTTCACGGCGGTGTATGAGTCGAACAAACGCAGCGTCTACTTGATGACCCAGCGCATTTCGCGGCATCCTTATTTGTCTATGTTCGACGGGGCGGATGCGAGTCTCAGCACGGCGTCGCGGCTGCTGACGATTACGCCGATTCAGGCGCTGTTCTCGATGAACAGCGAATTTGCGCATCGCCAAGCGAACGCCTGGGCCGCGCGGCTGATCGAGGATCTGCCGCAGGAGGACCGGCGCATCCGCAATGCTTACCAGGCGGCGTATGGCCGTCCCGTGGCCGAGGATGAGCTGCAATTGGCGGCGAATTATTTGGCCGGAGCGCGAGAACGGCTGAAGACATCGGGCGCGTCGGAGAATGACCTGGAACAACAGGCGCTGGCGAGTTATTTGAGAGCGTTGCTGGCCAGCAACGAGTTCCTGTTCGTGGATTGAGAACGACGATGCGTCATACCAACCAGTTCGGCAATCGTCGGCACATGATTCGATCGCTTTTGGGCGGCTCGCTGCTGATGCCGGGTCTATTATTCGAGCTCCTGGCCGACGACGATCCGATGGCTGCCAAGCAACCGCATTTTCCGGCGAAGGCTAAACGCGTCATCTTTCTCTATATGACCGGCGGCGTGTCGCACGTCGATTCTTTCGACCCCAAGCCGAAACTGACGGCGGATCACGGCAAGAACATCAGCAAGTCCGAGAAGCGCACGCAGTACTTGGTGAAGTCGAAATTCGAGTGGAAACCGCGAGGACAGTGTGGGACCGAAGTGACGGATTTGTTTCCGCATGTCGCCGAGTGCGTCGATGACTTGTGCGTCATTCGCTCGATGACCAACGACGACAACGACCACTTCGGGGCGACCATGGGCATGCACGCGGGTTCGACGAACTTCGCGCGCCCCAGCATCGGTTCCTGGGTCAGTTACGGTTTGGGCACATTCAACCAGAACTTGCCGTCGTTCATGGTGCTGGCGCCTTACTTGCCCTACGCCGGCGGACAGGTCTGGTCCGCGGACTTCTTGCCGGCGTCGCACCAAGGCACGCGAATCATACCCGGGGGCGAGCCGATTCCGAATATCGAACGGCGCGGATCTTCCGAGGCGGCGCAACGAGCGGAACTCGACCTGCTGGCGGAGTTCAATCGCAGACATCTCATTGGGCGCGAGTCGGATCCGTCGCTGGCCGGACGTATCCGTTCCTTAGAGACGGCTTACGGTATGCAGCAGGAAGCGCCGGAAGTCTTTGACCTTTCCAAGGAATCCGACGCAACACATAAGCTCTACGGACTCGAACGCGGTTCGACTGCAGGTTTTGCCTGGCAATGCTTGATGGCGCGCCGCTTGGCCGAGAGAGGCGTGCGGTTTATTGAATTGATCGACAGCGGCTCGGACCTGAACAAGAACTGGGACGCCCACTTCGATATCGAGACACACATTCCGATGGCGCGCAACGTCGATCAGCCGATAGCGGCCCTGCTGAAGGATTTGAAGTCGCGCGGCATGTTGGAAGACACGCTGGTGGTTTGGACGACGGAGTTCGGACGCACTTCGTTCAACAAAGAGGCCGACGCCAAGGGTCGCGAACACCATGCGCCGGTGTTCACGTCGTGGCTAGCCGGCGCAGGCGTCAAGCCGGGAATCACCTACGGCCAGAGCGACGAACACGGCGTGGAAGTGGCAGAGAACGGAGTGCATTTCCATGACTTTCATGCCACGATCCTGCATGTGTTGGGAATCGACCATACGCGCTTGACCTACCGCCATGCAGGACGGGATTTCCGTCTTACCGACGTTGCGGGGAATGTGGTTAAGGAAATTCTGGCATGACCCAGACAAGGCAAGGCGGGAGAGTGCTCGCGCGGGGGAGGCGCCCGCGATCTGACGATGGGAGAGGATGACGATGAGGCTTGAATTGAATTCTATGATCGTGGCTTCTCACTGGCGGTGTATTCCAACATTGCGGCGGCTGGGCATCGCGTCCTTGCTCGCATTGTGCGTCGCTTTACCGGTTCTGTCTCAGAACCCCGCCGATCAGGTTCTAGTCGGACGCTGGACAACAACGTTCGAATGGACCGACGGTAACGGCGGGGCCCATACAGAGTCTCCGTCGTTCGAGATCAAGATGAACCAAGGCGTGCTCGTTGCGAACTCTCTTCGACGTGACGGCACGCAGGGTGCAGAACTGAAGATCAATGCCGACGGCCCGCAAGTGCATCTGTACCGCTTCTTGACCCTTGATGACGGCGAGCACCTAATTTGGAAGCTCGAGCTGAAGAACGACAAGCTCGTAGGCACGTATTCCGCCCTCCATGACCGCCCCAACAAATGGATTTACGACCGCGAAGTCGAAGTGGAGATTCTTAGGATGAAATAAGGCGAACGGGTTCGTCTTGTGCCGCGGATCAAGGGGATGTAAATTCACTACAGTCGCCTTAAGGAGACCTGGATGTTTGTTGTTGGCGCATCGCGGAACGTGCAGTTCCTATTCGGACTGACATTAGCCATCGGTTCCGCGAGCGCGCAAACGCCGGACGCGGCTCAGGGCCGCGGCAAGTTCGTCCAGCAATACTGCGTCGGCTGTCACAGCGAGGGCCTCAAGACAGGCGGCATCGTGCTGGAGAATGTCGACGCGGCGCAAGTCAGCGACGATGCCGGAATCTGGGAGCGCGTACTGCGGCAAGTCCGTATCGGGCAGATGCCGCCCGCAGGCATGCCGCACCCTGACGATGCTGCTCGTTCTGCATTCGCGGAGAATCTGGAGGCTGCTCTCGATCTGGCAGCAAGGGCCGATCCCAATCCCGGACTGACGATGCCGCACCGTCTGAATCGTGTTGAGTACAGCAACGCCGTTCGCGATCTGCTTGCGCTCGATATCAGCCCTGGAGACTCTCTGCCGGTTGATGATGCCGGCAGCGGTTTCGACAATCAGGCCGATCTGTTGGCGATGTCGCCTTCCCTCATCGAGCGTTACTTGTCTTTGGCGCGCTCCGTCAGCGTGGCGGCAATCGGCGATCTCAATGCGCAACCGATCGAAGTCGAGTACCACGGATTTGACTCTTCGGCCGATCGGCCCGACCGTCGCGATCCGAGTCCTCTGCTCGTTCCCTTCGGCGCGAAGCGCGGCATGGTTGCGGAACACTACTTTCCTCTCGACGCCGAATACGAACTGCGCGTCTTAATCAACGTCACCAAAGAAGTGAAGTCGCTGCGCATTCCCGTCAAGGCCGGGCTCCACCGTCTAGTCGCGACTTTCCGGGATAATTCGGTCAACGAGGAAGCGCCTATCGCTCGGAGGGGCCGTCGCGGCGCTCCGCAAGCCGACGCTCAGCCGGCGCAGCTGGATATCCGCATGGACGACGCGCGCCTTGCTGTGGTCGAGGTCGAACGGCGCGGATCTCCCCCCGAAGTGGGCATCATCACGGTCGCCGGGCCTTACAGCGCGACGAGTCGCGGCGACACGCCGAGCCGCCGCCGGATCTTCGTCTGCCGGCCCACGTCCGGCCAAGAAGAGCGCGGTTGCGCCAAGACGATTTTCGCCAGCCTCGCGCGCCGCGCATTTCGCCGCCCAGTCGTTGACGCAGACATCGAGCCGTTGCTTGGTCTCTATGACGAAGGTCGCGCCGGGGCCGCAGACTTCGACGAAGGCGTCCGGCGCGGGCTGCAGGCAATACTGATTTCGCCTGACTTCCTTTTCCGCATGGAACACGACCCGAAAGATGCAGCTCCGGGCAGCGTCTATCGCTTGAACGATCACGAACTCGCCTCCCGGCTTTCGTTTTTCCTATGGAGCAGCATTCCCGACGACGAGTTGCTCGTGCTAGCCGATCAGGGCAAGCTCCACGACCCGGGAGTGTTGCGCGCACAGACCCGTCGCATGATGGCCGACCCGAAGTCCGATGCGCTCATCGACAATTTCGGCGGGCAATGGCTCTTCCTGCGGACCTTGGCCAACTTAAGACCTGACACGGACATCTTCACGCGCTTCGACGAGAACTTGCGCCAGGCTTTCTTGCGTGAGACCGAGCTTTTCCTCACCCACATCTTTCGCCAAGACAGGCCCGTGCTGGAGATGCTCAACGCCGACTACACGTATCTCAACGAGCGTCTGGCCAGGCACTACGGCATCCCTAACGTTTATGGACCGCAGTTCCGCAAGGTTAGCCTCCCGGCAGGCTCGCCTCGAGGCGGGCTACTCGGGCAAGGCAGCATGCTTACCGTCACGTCCTACCCGAATCGCACATCCGTCGTGCAGCGCGGCAAGTGGATCCTGGAGAATCTTCTCGGCACCCCCCCGCCGCCTCCCCCGCCGGATGTTCCTGAGTTGAAGCCGCAAGGCGCCGATGGACGCAAGCTCGCTATGCGGGAAGCCATGGAACAGCATCGCCTGAATCCTGTCTGCGCCTCTTGCCACGGGCGCATGGATCCCATCGGCTTTGCGCTCGAAAACTTCGACGGCGTCGGGGAATGGCGCGACCAAGACGGCGGCGCCCCGATCGACGCCTTGGGGCGCCTGCCTAATGGCCAAGAGTTCGACGGCGTTGCCGGCCTAAGAAATCTGCTGGTCGACAAACACGCCGGCGAGTTCATCGAAACCGTAACCGAGAAGTTAATGATTTACGCCCTGGGAAGAGGGCTGGCGCCTTACGATAGGCCCACCGTGCGCGCCATCGCCCGCCAGGCTGGCGAGAGAGACCACCGCATGTCGGCTTTTATCGAGGCCGTCGTAGAAAGCGTACCGTTCCAGATGAGGAGGGCTCGAGAGCAATGATCATCACCAAGAAGGCATTAGCCCGTCGAACGTTTTTGCGAGGCGCCGGAGCCGCGTTGGCCTTGCCCGTGTTGGATGCCATGACTCCGGCCATGTCGGCCGCTGCGAGCCCCGCGCCAACCCGCCTGATCTTCGTGTTTCACCCGAACGGCGCTATTCCCGCGCAGTGGACGCCCAAGACGGAGGGCAAGAATTTCGAGTTCACGCCGTCGTTGATGCCTCTTGAGCCTTTCCGCGAGAACATCACCCTGTTGAGCGGTCTTGCCCAGGTGCAAGGCAACCCCTTCGGCGACGGCGGCGGCGACCACTCCCGCGAAGGCGCTACCTGGCTCACGGGCGTCCATCCGCTGCGCTCGGAAACCGAGAATTTCGTCGGCATTTCCGCCGACCAAATCGCTGCCCAGACCCTAGGGCGGGAGACGCAGTTTTCCTCGCTCGAAGTTTCTCTGGAATCCCCCGGACTCGGCGGCGGCTGCGATGGCCACTACAGCTGCGCTTTGACGAATACCGTCTCGTGGAGAAATCCCACTACGCCGCTGCCGATGGAGAACAGTCCGCGCATTCTCTTCGAGCGCCTCTTCGGCGCAAGCGACAGCACGGACCCGGCTGAGCGTCAGGCTCGCCTCGACGAACAGCGCAGCCTTCTCGACTACGTCACCGGCAGCATCGACCGTGCGCAGAGCAAGCTGGGCGCTCGCGACCAGGTCAAGCTCAGCAACTACCTCGACTCCATCCGCGACATTGAACGCCGCATCGAGAAAGCCGAGCAGCAAAACGCGGAAATGAGGCTCCCCGAGATGGAGCATCCCAGCGGCATTCCTGCTGATTTCGAGGACCATGCCAAGCTCATGATCGACCTGCAGACCATCGCGTTGCAGGCTGACATGACCCGCGTCATCACCTTTATGTTTGGACGCGCCCAAAGCAACCGGCCTTACCCGAACATCGGCATCTCCGACGGGCACCACGCTCTCACGCACCACCGAAATGATCCGGAACTCATCGAAAAGGTCGCCAAGATCGACCAGTTTTTGGTCAGCATCTTCGCCTACTACGTCGGCCAGTTGAAAGCGATGTCCGACGGACATGGCGGCAACCTACTGGACGACACGATGATCTGCTACGGCGGCAGCCTCGGCGATTCGAATATCCACCAGCACCACGATTTGCCGATCGCATTGGTCGCCGGCTCCCGTTATTTCGAAGGCAACCGCCACTTGATCTATCAGAAAGACACTCCGCTCAACAACCTATTCATGTCGATGTTCGCCAATGCCAACGTGCGTTGTGACGGTTTCGGAGACAGTACTGGCCTCCTGCCTCGCGTCTAGAACGGAGTCTTGATGCGTAAGCCGATCGTCCAAGTTGTTGCGGGTCTGCTGGTCGTCGCCTCGTGTTTCGCCGCCGAAGACGTGCGGCTCATCGATGCCGTCAAGCGCCGCGATCCGAGCTTGGTTGCCTCGCTCATCGAGCAAGGGGCCGCAGTGAATACGCAACTGGCCGATGGTTCCACGGCGCTCACTTGGGCCGTTTACGGAGGCGATAAGCCGGTAGCCAAGATGCTGCTCAATGCAGGGGCGACGATCGATGCCGCCAATGACTACGGCGAGACGGCGCTGACGCTTGCTTGCCTCAACGGCGATGGAGAGATCGTCAAAGACTTGCTCGCAGCCGGCGCCGATCCCAATGCCGCCCGGTGGACCGGGGAGACCGCGCTGATGATCGCGTCCCGCTCCGGGAGCGTGGAGGCTGTGGATGCCTTGCTGAAGCATGGGGCCGAAATTGACGCTGCGGAATCGGCCAACGGGCAAGACGCGCTCATGTGGGCCGCCGCCGAGGGGCACTCCGCTGTCGTCGACCTGCTTGTCGCCGGCGGCGCCGATGCGCGTCGGGCGACCAAGACCGGATTCACTGCGCTGGCCTTCGCCACGATCGCCAACGACCGCCACGCCGTCAAGACTCTGGTCGCGGCTGGAGGCGATCCAAAACTCACGTTCGGCGACGGCACACACTTGCTGCTGACGGCTACGTCCTACGGCAGCACGGAAGCGGCGATTGCGCTGTTGGATGCTGGCGTCGACCCTGCCGTAAGCGATCGCCAAGGCAATACGCCTCTACATACCGCCAGCCAGCTCGGCAATTTGCCCCTGGTTCAAAGCCTGCTGAATCACGGTGCGTCCGTCCTGGCAGTCACCAGCACGCCTAGCAACGCGGGAATGAACGGCCGCACAGGGACCGCTGGCGGTCAGACACCGCTATTTCTCGCTGCTCGCGGCGGTCACCTCGACGTCATGAAGGCTTTGTTGGATGCGGGCTCCGACCCGCACTACCTCGCGCCTGACGGCGGCAGTTTCCTGATGGCCGCCGTCGGCAGCGCCAACCTGGAAGCCGTACGGTTTGCCTACGAATACGACAACAACGTGGATATCGTCACAGACGATGGGTCGACCTTGATCCACGCGTCGATAACAGGCACCGGCAACAGCCCCGAAGCTCAAGCCCGCATCGTTAAAGTCATTCAGTTTCTCGCCGACCACGGGGCCAAGCTCGATGAGCCCAACAAGGCGAACAATACCGCGATCGACATCGCTGACGTCGGGCCTACCGACGAAGCCGTTTTGTTGATCACCAAGCTCATCCTCGCGAGCGGGGGCTACCCCCTGCACCCCTCCAAACGTGGCATCGGCCTCCCTACGCCCACTCAGTAGCCTTGGGGTCTTAGCTGTGGGCGACGCACCGGACACTAAGACATTCAACA
>CAMPKL010000052.1 GCA_946887065.1 uncultured Bryobacterales bacterium | reverse complement strand
TGGGCGCCTTTCTACCGGTAAAACGACAGCTTGCGCGGTGTTTTGGTCGCAAAGATCAACACTCGCCGATGACCGTTGACAGTTTTCCACAGGCGGGCGGACAATGTTCTTGACCCTTGTGCCGTAAGAAATGCTTCCTCGGACGTCTTGTCTAGAGAGGGCGACGCGGCGCCCCAGGGTCGAGGACTGTTTTGAGCAGCTTCGGCACAGGACCCAGCGCCGCGCGGGAGACGGAAGATCTCTTCGCCGAGAACCGCGATAGCCTGGTACGTTATCTGCGACATCAATTGGGCGACTACGCGGTCGCTGAAGATATTGCTCAGGAGAGCTTTATCCGATTCTTCCAGGCGCGCAGCCAGGGAGAGGATGTTCTGCAGCCCCGTGCATGGTTATTCCGGGTGGCTCACAACTTGTTGATCGATTACGGTCGCAAGAAGAAGCCGGAGTTGTTGGACGCCGACGGCTGGCTCCGAGTGGAGCGGCAGGTGGGCGGCGGATCGGTCGGAAGCATCGAAGCGCGGGCTGAAGTGCTGGCGCTTCCGTGGCACAAGCTGACGAGCCTGGAGTTCCAGTGTTTGCAGTTGCGCTCGGAAGGTTTGAAGTTTCGGGAGGTCGGTGAGGTCTTGGACCTGACGATCTCGACCGTGGCGAGTTATGTCGCGCGGGCTTTGAAGAAGTTGCAGGAAACGGATACGAAAGATAGTGCGGCATCTGAGCACAGAAGAACTTCTCCTTCTCGCTGACGGAGAACTGGCGGCGAGTCAGGTTGAGCACTTCGACGATTGCGTCGAGTGCCAAGAGCGATTGGGCGCGCTGCAAGGCGAGTTGACTGCAGTGTCGTCGGCATTGTCGGCAACGCTGCAATCCGAGGACAACTCCGCTCAATCGTGGGCGCGCTTGGAGCGTGCGTTGACGCAAGCTGCGGCGAGGGGCGATCTGCACTTGAGTGCTGAAGAGCTGTTGTTGCTCATCGACGGCGAACTTGCGCCGGCACGCGCGGATCATGCCGGCCGCTGCGTAGGGTGCGGATCCGCCCACAGCGACGTTCGCAAGCTGCTTTGGGATGTGGAGAGCGAGTTGCGCGCTCTCGTGCCGAGCGAACCGCTGGAACGCCGTTTGGCGGCAGAGCAGGCGCTGAAGCAGCACTTGTACGAGGCCGAGAGGAAGGTAATTGCTTTCCCGGCGCGGCGAACGACCCAGTACGCCGCTGCCGCAGCCTTGCTGATTTCAGCTTTTGCCGGCTACCAGGTCTGGAACCAAAACCCACAGGTTGAACGGCCGGTGATCACGGCCCAAGCGGTTTTGCCTCCGGCTGCCGTATTCCCCGCGGTACGCTCGGAGATCGAACCGCAGACGCTGATCGCGCTGAGCGCGGAGCCGGCGCCTGCCGCCGCCGTCTCGCCCATCGAACGGTTTGAGGCGATACCAGCGGTTTTGACGGTTGAACCTTCGGTTCAGCCGATCGACGCGGACGCGCCCACCATGCAGTTGGCGAGTTTTGAAACGGCCGGATACGGCTTTGAGTTAGGGCGTTTGCCCACGGTTTCAGCGCCCGCGCCGGCAGTGCCCGTGCGGCGGACCGCCGCACCGGAACAGATTCCAAGCGCTGTGGGCGGATTAGTGCGCACGGCCCTCGTCGAGCATTACCGGGATGCCGCACGCCGGTCGTTCCAGACGGCGGACGCTCCGGCGCTGGATGCCGAAATCGCACGTTACGTCAGCGACGTTTTCCGCAGCCAAAGTGATCTCATCGGCCACGTTTACGAGTTAGACCAGCTTCTGAGCGCGGCGCCGGCCGGCGAACTGCCCGTAAAAGAGGTCCGCCGGCATCTCCAAGGCGCTCTGACCAGCGAGGCGGTCATCTACGGCCATCTTTCGGAGGCCCTGCCGCGTCGCTACTGGCGCTACCAGGGCGAAGAAGGGGCCGACGTGGCGGAGACCGATCTTGGCGCCGAGAGCAAGGCGCTGTTGCAAGACGTCCTCGGCCTTGAGCGGACGCTCACCACCGTGCTCACGGGTTCGAGCCAAACCGTGGGCCTAGAAGAAGCCGATTCGTCATCCGGCGTGTTGCTGCGGCGCATCCACGAGCGATTGAGCCGCATCAAGAGCCGGACGCGCGCGGTGCTGTAGCGAACGGCATGCGCCTTCGCCGCATTCTACTCATCTCCTGGATTGCATTCCAAACGACTGTCGCTTGGGCGGCTGGGTCTGCCAGCGTGGCGGGAACAGTACTCGGGGAGGGACGTTCGGCCCTGCAGGACGTCGAGGTCGGGCTGATCAGTCTTTCCACCGGGAAGACCCTGCTCACGCATACCGACATCGCCGGCAAGTTCGGCTTCGCGGAGTTGCCGAGCGAAGAATACTCTCTTTACTTCGAGTTGCCGGCGTATGCGGTGCAGCGGATCGGTCCGTTTGAGCTGTTGCCGGACAGCCCTCGAGAGTGGATTGTCGAATTGGAGCGGCTGCAGCCTCCGCTCACCAGGCCGCTGGCCGGACTGGACACGATTTCGGTCGAGTACGGCATGGTTCGCGAACAGGTCCAGAGTCTGCCTGTTCTACTAGGCAGCGAGGGCCGCACGTCGATCGACAAGCTGCTCGCCTTGGTTCCCGGCACGAATCCGGTGGACTCATTGGAAGTGGACCCGATGACCGGCCGATCCTCCGCGGTATCGGCCAACGGCTCGCGTAGTTCCGCGATCAACTATCAATTCGACGGCGCGCCCAACAACGCGCAGAACCGGCTGACGGGAGCGCAGGCGGCGACGTTTGCGCCCGTGCCGGATGCGGTCGAAGCGTTCCGCGTGATCACGCACACCTATACGGCGGCGGAAGGCCGCAATGCGGGCGCTGTTGTCTTGGCAAGTTCCCGGGCGGCAGGAGACCGTTTGCACGGCGGACTGCGCGGGTTCTATCGGCCCTACGGCAAGGCGATTGAGTCCCACGACGGGGCCAACGATGCGCTGAAGGGGTGGGCCGGCGGCGGGCAGATTGGCGGGCCGCTGTGGGCCAAACACAACTTGAACTTCTTTTTCGACGCGGAATCTTGGAAGACGGAACAGCGTCATTTCGGAGTTTACGAGGTGTTGTCGGCGGCGGAGCGGTCGGGGGATCTGTCGGAGTTGACGCCGGCTCCGCTCGATCCCGTTACGGGCACGGGGTTCCCCAATGGGATGGTCCCGCTGGAGCGGCTCAGCCCATTGATGCAGAAATACCTGGACGCTTTCGTGCCGCGGGCAAATGTAGGTCCGCGTATATTTGAGGGCCGCGAAAATCTGCAGTCCGACGGGCAGACGCTGTTGGCGAGGATCGACAAAGGATGGAACCGGTTTTCCTTAAGCGCCAGCCATCTGACCTACCGCGCTGACGGGGCTCTGCCTTTGGTGGGCGCCTTAAAAGGAGCGAGTTCGCAGCGTCGGCAATTGGCCAACAACACGCGGATAGCGCTGCAGCACACGCCTTCGGCGGAACTCATGCAGACGACGCAGGTTTCCGGCCAGCGGCTTTCGATTGCCCTGTGGCAAGGGATGGCGGACTATCGCGACCTGACGGCAAACGAATTTGGGTTCGATTTCGCTCGGTTCGGCGCCGACCCGGCAACGATTCCGGATTTGACCCTGTATGACGATGCCGGACGGCTGAGAATGCTTGTGGCTCCGTTCCTGAGATCCGAGCACTCGGTTCAGACGACTTGGCAGGCGCGCCACGATTTGGAGTGGAGGCGAGGCGGATATGCGGCCCGGTTCGGCGCCTCGTATCAAGAAGGCGGGTGGCCCTTCCAGAACATGGAGAATCCGGCGGGCAGCATCAGTTTTCCGGCGCCGCCGTCGCCGCCCCAGGCGCGCACCAACGGTTTACGGGATCTGCTTTTGGGACGGATCGGGCAGTACCGTGCGACGACGCCGCGCGATCTCAACCTACAGTGGCGCGAGTTTGCGATCTATGGCGAGGCGGAACTGCGGCCCCTGAGGAGCTTGCGGCTCACTGTGGGCCTGCGGTTTGAGTCGCAGCCGCCGGCGGCCGACTCGCAGGATCGAATCGCAGCATTCCGGGCTAGGCAGAAGAGCGAAAGATTTCCGACTGCTTTGGACAATCTGATTTTTCCTGGAGATCAGGACGGCGAGTTCGGCGTGCTGCCGCCGTCGACGATCGAGTCGCGGGGGCGTCAGTTTGCGCCGCGCCTCGGCCTTGCCTGGTCGCCGGCATCGGACAGTCTTTTGACAAGGGCGCTGATCGGACCATCGGGACGATCGGTGCTGCGTGCGTCCTATGGCCAGTTCTATGAGTTCGGAGCTTTCGCGGGTTCAAGCGCGGCGGCGCTGTTTCAGGCCACTTACCCGCCGTTCAGCATCGACAACCGTTTTGACTACGCGGGCACGAGCGGCATCTTCGCGAGTCCGTTGACTGGCATCCCCGACAACAATCCGAAGACCCTCATTTCCAATCGGGCCGCGTATCCGATCCTGGTTTTCGACCGGGATTTTCAGAACGCACTGGCGCATCACTGGAATCTTGGCTTGCAGCGGCCTGTCCCCGGCGGCGTCAACTTGAGCGTGGTCTACGTGGGGACTCGCTCGGAGCGTCTTCAGCGGCAACGCGAGCTAAACGGATTCTTCCGGGATTTTGCGTCGTCGTTTTCGAACATCCGGAACATGCGGCAATTCACGTCTCTGAGAAACGTGAGGCAATTTGAGTCGAGCGGCCGCGGGAGATACAACGCGTTGCAGATTCGCGCGAACCGCTATCTGCGCAGGGGCCTTGCGTTCGATGCCGGCTATACCTGGTCTCGCTCGGACGACAACGGATCCAGCGTCTTCGGTGAGGGGCTGTCGACCGAGAATTGGTCTGTTTCGGCCTACGACCGGCGGCACAGTTTCGCCGCTTCGTGGGTCTGGGAGCCTCGTTTGCCCAGGAGTTGGTCCAGCCGGCTCTCCCTACTCGACAACTGGACCGTGAGCGGCGTGTGGCGACTGCGCTCGGGATTGCCCCTGGATATTCGTCAGCGCGAGGACTCGACCTTCACTTTTGTCCGCGTCGGACGGCCTGACGTGAACGCGCCGTTCCAGGCTCTTGATCCCGCGGAAATTCGGACATTCACGTTACCCGACGGCCGGACCCTTACGGGCCGTTTCGCTTTCGATCCAACGATTTTCAACGCCGTTGTGCCGGCAACGTTCGATGAAACGCGCGCCGGCAATGTGGGGCGCAACGCCTTTCGGATGCGCGGCTATCAGCAATGGGATGTGCGGTTGTCTCGTGCGGTGAACGTTGCTGAGGGGGTTGCGGTGGAGTTCGGACTCGATATGATCAACGTTTTCGGCAATCGCAATTGGGATGAGCCGTTCTCGACCGTCGAAGACGCCTATTTTGGGATTGTGCGCGGCCAGGGAATCGGCAGGAACTACCAGGCGGTGATTCGCCTGGACTTCTAGACAGCGGCCACTGCCGCGCTAACGAATCGTATCGAGGCCTTCTCGAAGCTTCTCCGGATCGAATTCGAGGCCGGAGCGGGAGTAATCCAACAATCCTTGTCTACGCAGACAGCTCATGTGCTGCGTGACGATCTCCCGCGAGGTGCCTACGTGGCGCGCGAGCAACTCGTGAGTCAAGGGCATCAAGCGGATGGTGGACGCACTGGAGCGCTCGCCGAAGCGTTCGCCAAGGCGGAGCAACGCTTTGACCAAGCGGCGAGGGATGTGATCGTTAGCGAAACTTTCGATTCGGCTGTCGGCCTCCACCAATTTGTGAGCGACCATGCGCATCAAGGCCGGCCCCAACTCCGGGGTCCGGGCGATCAACTCTCGCAGGTCAGAGACATGCCACTCCATGACTTCGCTTTTTTCAAGCGCGATGGCCTGTTCACCTCGTTCACTGGCGTGCAGCAGACAGGAGATCCCGAAGAAAGACTCGCTCGCTTCCACGTCGATCACCGTCTCTCTGCCGGTTTCAGAAGAGATGCGGCTGATTTTGACCGCGCCGTCGACGACCAGGTAGAGGCTTTCCGCCGGGTCCTCGCGCGAGTAAATCGTCTGGTCGCGCTCGAACTGTTGCGGTTTACGCCGCGGCAACAATGCTAAGGGGTCTTCCCATACATCGAAGGTCGGCATTGTGTTGGTAGCAGCAAGAGCCATAACAGGGACTCCGTGACCCGGTTCAAGCCTAAGTCGTCAGTCTGAGGAACCCGCCGGCGGACTCGCAGAGCCGCACGGGGCGGACCCCTCACGTCTTAAAGACTACAGTTTGGGTATCGAGGTTTCCCTCGCAGCACAGGAAAAGAGAAAAAAGTCGGATTTTGCCCTTTAATTCCTAAGAATCAATCACTTAGCATCCTTCAACTTAACGGACAGAGTTTGGAGGAGGCGATCTTTTACTTTTTCGGGCAGCGGATGGCAGTCATAGCGCTGGAATATCTCGACGGTTCGTTGCGTTTCATCGAAAACGACCCAACAGTTGGGACACTTGGCCAAGTGCGCCTCGAACGTTACACGTATCTCTTGGGCGACATCGCCGTCGATGTAGTCCGATAGGTCATCCAGGAAAGACTGACAAGTGATCTTCTTCTTAGCCATGGGAGTGCAACCGCCCTTTGAGTTTGTCTCGGAGCTGAAGTCTTGCGCGGAGCAAACGCGACTTGACGGCGGAGATGGAGAGTTCAAGCAAGTCCGCCGTTTCTTGAGTAGACAAGCCTTCGACGTCGCGCAAGACGAACACGGTCCGATAACCCTCGTCCAGCGAATCAATGGCTTCCTCAAGCATCTTGCGGGTTTCGTCGCGGCTGTATTCCTGCTCGGGGTCATCGTCCGGCGACACGGCTTCTCTTTGGAGGGGACCGTCCTCGGTTTCGAGGGCGGCGTCCAGCGAGACCGTCTTGCTGTTGCGCCGCTTGCGCAAACGCATGAGCGCCTCGTTTACGGCGATGCGAACGAGCCAGGTATAGAACTGCGCCTCGGCGTTGAACTGATCAAGCCGTGTGTAAGCCTTGTAGAAAGCGTCCTGCAAGACGTCTTCGGCTTCCGCGTCATTGCGAGTGATATGACGGGCTAAACGAAAGACCTTCGCCGCGTGACGATTGACTAATTCGTCAAAGGCCGATCGGTCGCCCGCCCGCGTGCGGGCGACAAGCGCCAAGTCATCGACTTGTTGGGAATCGATTGTCGAACGAAGGCTCACGGCGAACTCTTTACCATTGTGGGGGGCCGGAGGTTCCGCTACAAGTCGTTGATTTGCCGATGCGAGATACAATCGGATGTTCACGGCCTCGGTTGCGGGAATTTCATTACAGGAGCCTAGGAAATTTGATGAGCCTTCGATACAAAACGATTCTGACAATTGTTGCGGCAGGCGTTGCCCTTGCCGGCTGTACCCCCAGCGCACCCGAGCCGGCTGCGGAAGTTACCCCGGCCGCGGCAGCGGCCCCGGCCGCCGCTGAGACTCCGGAGAGCAAGCTGGTGCACTGCTTCGTGTTCACGGCCATTGCCGAGGCGACCGAAGCTGATTGGCAGGCTTTCTATACGGCGACGGACGAGTTGCCGTCGAAGATCCCAGGGGTGAACAGGGTCACGCACGGCAAACTGCTGACGCCCAATGTCGGTGACGCGCAACGCGATTACGGCGTCTGCATGGAAATGACCGACGAGGCTGCCCTCCAGGCCTACGCCGACCATCCGGCCCACGCCGCATGGGTCGAAGTCTACGGCAAGGTGCGAGTTCCGGGCACGACGACTTTCGACTACTTGATGGAGTAGTTGCTCGATGAGCGATCCGGTCGCAATCGCTCGCATCAACTTTCGCTTTGAATGTCAGCCTGGCTGCGTCAACTGTTGTGCGCGGCCAGGCGACGTTTTCTTGACGGAAGAAGATCGAGACCGGATCGCCGCTCATCTGGACCTGACCGCGGCGCAGTTCACTGAGCGCTACTGCGCCCCTGAGGACGAAGAGGGGCTGCGCTTGAGCAACCCAGGCAAGGCGAGCTGCCATTTTTTGGGTACGGGCGGCTGCCGCATTCACGAGATCAAGCCATTGCAGTGCCGGACATTCCCGTTTTGGCCGGAGACGGTCTCAACGCGCAAGGCTTGGAAGGGTCTCAGCGGTTATTGTCCGGGCGTGGGCGTGGGTCAAATTTTGCCGATCGAGTGGGTTCGAGCCGAGGCGCAACGCTGCGCCGACGCTTTTCCCGAGCAGCGCTAGACGCCCGTCGCCTCAGCTCCCCAAATCGTCTTGTGCAATTGGTGCCCGAAACGGACGCCGTCGAGACGGTCGTCGATCATCCACTGGGCCATCTGTCGCAGATCGACCGCTTGGTGGACGGGTGAGAAGATCGTCGCGGCAAACCGGCTCTGCAGTTTATGGAGATGGGTGAAGTCTCGGGCGAACTCGTAGTCCCGACGCGATCCAACCACAAACTTGACTTCGTCGTGCGGGCTCATCAAGGCCAGGTTCTCCAGGCGGAAGGTGTCGGCCTCCCCTGAGTCGGGGCATTTGACGTCGACGATTTTGCGCACCTGCGCGGGCACCTTGTCGAGCGGGCGCTCACCGCTGGTTTCGAGCATCACCTGAAAGCCCTCAGCCAGCAAGGCTTCGATGAGCGGATACACCTCAGCTTGGAGCAGCGGTTCGCCTCCCGTGACTTCGATGAGCGAACCGCCGAGTTCTTTCACGCGATGCAGGACCTCGGCCACCGTCATACGCGTGCCGCCATGAAAGGCGTAGGCGGTGTCGCACCAATTGCAGCGCAGGTTGCAGCCGGTTAGGCGCACGAAGATGCAGGGCAAGCCGGCGTAGGTCGACTCGCCTTGGATGGACTTGAAGATCTCCGTTACCTGCACGCTTCTATTGTAGATTTGGCTCGCCTTGGAGGACCGCTCAGAAACTAAAGCCCAAGGTGGATACCATGCCGTAGTCATTACGCTGGAGTTCCTCTCTTGGCGGTTTGTTGTCGTAGCGGTCGAAGATGCTGACATTCCAGGTGAAGCCGGCGATTAATGGGATCCGTGCGCCGGAGTCGTATTCGATGCGGTAACGGCCGGTCTGCACCAGGTTGGGATGGGCGGTGAGACGGGTGCTCAATTCAACGCCCCAGAAGCGGCTCGAGCGCAGCTCGAAGCCTAACAAACCTTCTCCGGTACTCTTGCGGGGCAACAAGTCGCCCTCTTCGGCCCGGAATTGCTCATTCGTTAGGGTAAAGCCGCCCAGCAGGTCGAGCGTCCCGTCGCGGTCATTGAGGAGCTTCCAACCGAATCCGCCGCCGACGCGGGAGCGGAGATCGAGTTGCTGCCGGTCGTTGCGTTCGAACGCCGCTAGGGCGAACGCGAACGAGTTCGGACTCAGGTAGCGGTCGAAGCGGGTGTTCAGGGCGTGGCGATTCTGGCGTTCGGAGTCGTCGATTTCCGAGAAGATGGAATTGAGATCGCCGCGCAGCGTGTAGCCGTCATGACGATAATTGCCGCGCGCGGTGAGCGATGCTTGCGTTTGATCGGAATTACCGCGCGTGAAGGTGTATCCGACGCCCACGGAGCCCTCCAAGGTTTCCCAAAAACCCGGCGGTTCGTCGTTTTCCATGCGGATGATGCTCTTCACCACGGTCGCCGCAGCCTGCGTGCTTGGCGCGTTGTCGGCATCGCCGGCGC
Source organism: uncultured Bryobacterales bacterium (assembly GCA_946887065.1). Next base: position 2,151 of record CAMPKL010000052.1, on the reverse strand, counting down.
CGACGATGACGTAGTCGCCTTGACGCCGCACGGCGCCGCGCAGTCTCATTCCGGCTTCGGTTTCGACTTGATAAGAGGCGGCCGTCTCGATCTCAACGACTTTGTCCCAAGCGATAGGGATGGAGCCGGCGTAGGAGGTCTTGAGATAGAGTTTTCCTCCCTCCAGTTTTTCAACCTCGCCGTTGAGGCGGTCGCCGGTGTCGACGACGACGGTGTCTGCATACGCTGCGGTCAGCGCCAGTAGAATCAGCAAAAAACGCATTTCGATGTCTCAACAGCGGACAGGTTCAGCGGGCGATTTCCCACGCGAGGTGGGCCAATTCGGGTGCGATGAGCTTTTCCCAGGCGAGACGAACGGCTGCGGGCGATCCCGGGGTGGAGAAGATAATTTTGCCGCGATAGACCCCCGCCGTCGCGCGGGACATCATCGCAGCCGAGCCGACTTGTTCCCAACTCAGCATGCGAAAAATCTCCCCAAAGCCAGGCAAGGTCTTCTCTAACTTGGCGGCGAGGACGTCAAAGGTGCGGTCGCGGCTGGACAGGCCCGTCCCGCCATTGAACAGGACGACCTGGACGTCGTCCAACGACGCTAGACGCTCCAGGATCGCTTCGACTTCGAGCGGTTCATCGCGGACGATGGATGTCGAATGCAGCTGGTTTCCGGAGGCTTCGATGCGCTCGCCCAGGTAGCGTCCGTTGGAATCGGTTTCCGGCGTGCGCGTGTCGCTGACGGTGACCACGGCAACGCGGATAGGGCCTCTGCCGGAAGCACTCTGTTTATGCTGTTGTGCGCTGGGGGAGGACACTGAAACGCTAAGTTTTCATTGTACCGGCCTTAGAAGAGGATGGCGCGCGCTTCGCCCTTGAGGGCTCCACGATCTCGATAGGGTATGTAGGCGATGTTGACGACCCAACCGCGCGTGCCGCAAGGAATCTCCTTCCATTTCAGCGGGGGATGGTGCAGCTTGGCCGGTTGTTTGGACGATTCCACGAACTCGATGCGGAACAGAGGGTTCTGCATGATGATGCGCTTCTGTCCGGACGAACACTCCACGCGGGCGATGCGGCCGGCGTAAATCCACGTGTCGGGCGGGGGCCAAGGGTAGTCATGCGGCTCGCGCAAGGGCGCCAGGCGCGCCTTGGCGAATTCGGGAATCGGAGGCGCGAGCGGACTGACTCGCCGGGCGGCGACCTCCGGTATCGCAGACGCGGGCGCCTCGAATCGCGGTGGGGCTACCTCCCTCATGCGTTGCCCTCGACTGCGCAGCAGTTCTTGGAAGTCCTCGCCCGCAGTCGCATCCCAACCCTGTTTCGCTTGAAGATCGAGCAGAACTTCGGCGGCGCGGCTCCAATGGCCGGCGACGATAAGGGCCTGAGCGAGAGTGCGCAGAAACTCAGGCTTGCCGGGCGCCGCGTCGAGGGCTCGCAGCGCGTGGCGGATGGCTGTTTCGGCGCGGGGCGCGGGCGCCTCGCTGGTCGGCCGCAACAACATGAGCGCGTATCGCTGGTGGGTGAGCGCGGAGGCTCCCTGTTCGGCGGAGCCGGCACGCAGCCGATCTTCCGCCTCATCAAACCGTCCACGCTCGATGGCCAGAGCGCCGAGGGCAGCCTGAACCAGCGGGGTTTGGGGCGATCTCGACTCCAGGGCCAGCAGTTCGAGTTCGGCGGCGAAGTTGCCTTTCACGCCGCGCAGCAGCTCTAATTCCCAGGCACGCAATTCGTACTCCGTGAGATCCCGGGTCATTAGCCCTGGCAGCGGCGCCGGCAATGGCTCCGGCTCCGGTTCTTGAATCGCCAGGCGCGCCAGGTGGGCGCGCAATTCGACTTCCACGGCGGCCGAGCCTTCGAGCGCGAGTCGGTTATGGAGGGGCTGAGGGTCGAGCCGCCGGGGGGTTGCATCGGGTTGCGCGGAGAGCCACGACACCGCCAGCCAGGATTGGGCGTAGAACAGTTCGTGCGCGCGAGCGGCGGATCTGTCCTCGGCGTCCAGCATGTCGCGAATTCCGAGCCAGGGCTTCGAAAGCAGGCCCGCTATCGTATTTGTTGGGGTGACCGGGGCGGCCTCGGCATCGCGTTGGAGCGAGAGATAGTCGGCGAGGCCCTCGCGGAACCAGGGCGGCATACTTCCGTTGTCCGATGCCAGGTGCGCGT
>CAMPKL010000051.1 GCA_946887065.1 uncultured Bryobacterales bacterium | reverse complement strand
GCATCGGTTACTATGTATGGTTCGGACGCGGCCGGTAGACGAAGGAGTTAATCATGAACATTGGATTTATCGGACTGGGAATCATGGGCAAGCCCATGGCCGGTCACTTGATCAAGGCGGGACACAATGTGTCGCTGTTTTCCATCCCCAGTGTGCCGGAAGAGTTGAAGGCGGCCGGGGGCGCCGTGTGCGCCTCGTCAAAGGAAGTGGCCGAGAAGGCCGACGTCATCATCGTCATGGTCCCGGACACGCCTGACGTGGAGAAGGTGCTGTTCGCCGAGAACGGCGTGGCGGCAGGGCTTTCCGCGGGGAAGACGGTGGTGGACATGAGCTCGATCTCGCCCATCGAGACCAAGCAGTTCGCCAAGAGGATCAATGAACTTCTCTGCGAGTACCTGGATGCTCCTGTCTCGGGCGGCGAAGTGGGCGCCAAGAATGCCACGTTGACCATCATGGTCGGAGGTTCGGAAGACACTTTCAACAAAGTAAAGCCGCTGTTCGAGTTGATGGGCAAAAACATCACATTGGTCGGCGGCAACGGCGATGGCCAGACCTGCAAAGTGGCCAATCAGATCATCGTCGCCCTGACCATTGAGGCGGTGGGGGAGGCGTTGCTGTTCGCCTCCAAGGCGGGCGCCGATCCCGCGAAGGTGCGCCAGGCGTTGATGGGCGGATTCGCTTCCTCCAAAATCCTTGAGATTCACGGCGAACGCATGATCAAACGCACGTTCGACCCAGGCTTCCGCATCGAATTGCACCAGAAAGATCTCAACCTAGCGCTCTCGGGCGCTCGCGCACTGGGCCTCTCGCTGCCCAATACCGCTACCGCGCAGGAGCTATTTAACGCCTGCCGCGCCAACGGCGGCGCCGCGTGGGATCACTCGGCAATGGTCAAGGCCCTGGAGATGCTCGCCAAGCACGACATCGCCTGACGGGTGTCCACCGAAAGACGCTCGCGCTCTGATCCAGTGCGGATCAGAGCGCGAGGTTGCCGCAGTAAGGGTCCGCTATTCCACCGTGATCCAGGTGAGGTTCTCAACGGAGCGTTCCCCGATCGTGAGCTCAATGGGAACAATCAATCCGGGCGTCACGCTTTCAGGTACCCGGATATTGACTTGGTACAGCCCGACGAAGTTCGGCGCCAACCCAGCGAAGAGTACTTCGGCATCTTCGCCTCCCACCGTCGCCGTCACGTCCGCCACGACTTCCCGTAGTTCATCCTCTCCCTCGGGCGTCACCATTCCCGTCTCGATCTCCGGCGCCACAGCCCCGAGGCCTGTGGCATAGATGCTGATGACCTGGCCAGGCGCAACGGGATTGTTGCTGTCGTTGACGCTTCCGTTGGGATTTATGGCCGCTGCATGACCTTGTCCTCGACCATTGAGGGTGAAGATGGCGGGGCCCGCTTCCAGCAGTGGAATATTAACCTGCGACGTACCGGTGTCCTCGTATTCCACGCGGACCGTAACGTCTGGGCGAGCCGCGACTTCGAACGGAACCTGAGCATTGATCTGAGTGGACGATACATAGAAAAGAGGCGCCGCAATTTCGTCAAAGAAAACTTGGACGCCGGCCAATTCGGTGGGCAACATTCCCGTCGAAGAATTTATTTGACCCTGCACTCCGACCGCCGGTCCGAGCGCGTTACCGAATATCGACGCGATCTCGCCGACGGCTACGGCGCCGCCCTGGAAACTAGCGCCGCTTACCACGCTCTGGGAACTGAATATCGGTATAGTCGCGAAATCGCCGTTAATCGTCAGCGACCAGCCATTGAGAATGCCGGTTGAGCCGTCGTCATCATCGTTTACCACCAGAGTCCAAACGCCGAAACTGGACCGGCCATTGAACTCCGAGAGTGAGTCGGCCGGCCGGAACGTGCCGGTACCGGCGGGGCAGATGGCGCCGATTTCCTGTGACGCTTGGTCATCAAGCTTGGTACCTAAGAAATGGTCTTGTTCTTCGCAAACTTCATCGACTAATCGGACACGCTTGCCGTCCGGCGAGAATAGGTCAATTTCCAAATCGCCGGCTGAAGTGTGTTCGATATCCAGCGTTACGTTCACATCGGAAATAATCACGTCTACGGGGACGCCGATGCTCGACTCTATGGCGAAGTCGGCGTCGTTGTCCGGGATAAGAAGCGGAGCATGGTTGCTCGACGCGGTAAATGACTGCTGCGCCGCGAGGGGCAGGATTAAAGTCATGCAGATGGCAAGAAGCGGCACAATTCGCAAGAAACGCCGCGGATGTTTTATGGGCACAATTCCCCCTTGGTGAGATGTATGGGTCATATCGCTTTGCTACTCCTCCCTTGGTCAACGACCGGGCGCATTCACAAGTCGTGCCGCTACCGACTCGTAGAGGCGACTGTTGACGGTTGTGTTACACGAGATTGCAGCAGCTCGCTATTAGCGAGAGACGGTCCCGGTGGCGCAGAGCGGGCCATCCGGAATTACGATCCGATATAATCCAACACACGATGCACCGAGCGATAGTTATCTCGATCTTTTCTCTAGCCGCTTACCTATCGGTTACTCCGCTGGATGCTCAGTCCGGCTCTTGGATCAAAGTCTCAACTAATGGAACGCCGACAGCGCGGCACGAGGCGGCCTTTGTTGAGGTAAGCGGCAAGTTATACCTGCTCGGCGGGCGCGGCATGAAGCCGGTCGACATCTTCGATCCGCAGAGCAACGGGTGGTCGACGGCGTCGGGTCCGCCGGTTGAGATGCATCATTTTCAGCCCGTCGTTCACGATGGACGCATCGTCGCCGCCAGCGTTTTCACCGGCGGGTATCCGCACGAGACGCCGTTGCCCAACGTGATGATCTACGACCCCGCGTCCGATGAGTGGAGCGAGGGTCCGGCAATTCCCGAAGGCCGGCGCCGCGGGGCTGCCGGCGAGGTGCTGGACGGCGACAAGCTTTACCTGGTCGGCGGCATCATCGACGGACATTACGCGGGCACGGTTCCCTGGCTCGACGTCCTGGATCTCAATACAGGCAAGTGGACGCAACTGCCCGACGCGCCCCAGGCGCGCGACCACTTCCAGGCCGCGCTGATCGGCGGCAAAATCTATGCCGCAGCGGGCCGCCGCACTTCGGCGAAGACGAACGAGACGTTTACGCTGACCGTTCCCGAGACCGATGTGTTCGATATCGAATCGCGAACCTGGTCGACGGCCGCGCCGATTCCTACGATGCGCGCGGGGACCAGTTCGCTTGCGCTTAACGGCAAGCTGGTGGTGGCCGGCGGCGAAAGCGGCGCGCACGAGACCGCTCACGCCGAGGTCGAGGTTTTCGACCCGGCCGCCGGGACTTGGAGGTCGTTGCCCAACTTGGTGCAAGGCCGCCACGGTACCGGGATGGCGTATTTCGACGGCAAATTGTGGACGGCCGCCGGCAGCGGGAATCGCGGCGGCAGACCGGAACTCGATACGTTCGAAGCGCTGTCGGCGCCCTATTGGCCGTCGTACGTCCGCGTTCAGTCCTCGCGAGGGGAGCGCACCGGGAGCAGAAAGGCCGCGTAGAGCGAGAGGCTGGCGATGTCAAGGGCTGCGATCGTAACAACCCAGGCGAGACCCGCATGGAATACCGCGCCCAATGCCGCAGTGGGCCAACGCAGGCGCGGGAACCAGAAACCGACGGCGAGGGAATACTCGATGGCGACCGTTGCGGAGGCGGCCATCCAAAGGGGAATGGAGACGCCCGCCAGCGTGAATAGTCCATCCGTGAATTGGAGTTGGAAGTTGGGCAGCCGGGCAGACATCGCCGCTAACACGCCGCCGCTCAAGTAGTCCGAAGTCGATTTGGCGATGGCGTTGACGAGATACAGCGTGGATAGCTGAAATTGAATGAGGCGGATCGGCCAGACCGGCCCGACTTCGCTCCGTTGTGGGAAACCGATCAGGTTGCGCAGAGCCCAACGCCGGTCTGAGTGCAGCAACGATAGGGCAACAAGAGCGAACCAGAGTAAATATCGGCCCAGCATTCCTCCCCGCATGGGGACGTATGGCGCTAGCAGCAGGGCGGCGAGCACCCCCGCGGGCCGCGACCATAGGCCGGCGGCAAATGCGGCAAGCGCCGCCATGGCCAGCACCCAATAAGATTGGGTTTGGATGACGTCGCGGTAGAACTGCGATACCCAAGGGGACTGGATCAAAGTCGCCAGCGTGCCTCTGTCATAGGGATAGAACACATAGGCCGCTATCCCCGCCAATCCGATGCGAAGTGCAGCGACGCTGCGGCCGTTGGCTGGTGCAAAGAAGAACTGCTCAACGCGAGGAGTCATGGCGCGCGCCAAATGACCTGCTGATCGAGCGCGGTCGAGTTGAACGAGTAGTTCACCGTGAGTTCGTGGCGATCAGCGGTCTCTCCTGCGACGGAACGGCGGAAAGATTGCTCAATGCGTGGGAGCAAGTCATCCGGCGTTCGATTCCAGTAGGCGTCGAAGTTTAGCTCGGGCGGAAGCGGAACCTGCTTTCGTTCACCATCGCTCTCGATTCGGATTAAGGTCAACTCGAACGCAGTGATGCGGTAGTAGACGGGCAGCCAGGGAGCGACGCCGCCAATGATCGCCGCGAACGCGAACAAGAGCAGCGTGTCCCCGCGGCGTGAACCAGTGACCAGCGGGGAACGGGCAGGCATCGCGCAAGAATCAGCTCAGAACCCGTATAACTTCATCGCTGTTAATCCCCGCACCTTGGCGCGGTCTTGTGCTGACGCGTAGTCGAAGATGTTGTTGAGGATGGCGACGTTCTTTTCAAACTCTTCCATGTTCATGCCGAAGTAGCCCCAGACCATGCGGTCCGGGCCGAAGGCGTCGTAAGCTTGGCGAACGATCGGCTTGACGTCGTCGAAAGGGTAGCCGGTCTTCGAGGAATATTCGAGGCCGCTGTATTTCATGTAGACGTTCGGATACTTCGCTAGAGCGAGGACATCGAGGTAGTCGGCGGGGGTTCCCGTGCCGGCGCGTCCGAGGTGGTCGATGATGACGCGCTGCTGCGGGAACTGCTCCATCAATGCCTTGACCTGCGGCGCGTAGAAGGGGCGCATGTGCATCTGGATGGCGATGCCGGCGTCGGCGACGGTGCGCCAGGTGCGCTTCATGTAATCGGAGGTGAGATCGCGTCCGGTGATGGGGCCGGTGTTTGACGGAGGCGTGCCGCGCTCCGCCACGGCGTGAACGCGCATGGCGACGATGCGGTTGGGGCAACGCTGCATCAGACGGCGCAACCGGGCGGGAGTGTCGCCGCGGGCGGAGTCGAGCAGACAGGTCCCCTTAAAAAAGCCGCGCTTGGGCTCGTTGTCGAAGCAGTATTCGAGATAGCTGTGGTCGTCCTGATAAGGCTCGGGGTGGACGATGACGCCGTGGTCGAGCTGTGCCTGGGCGACGAACTGTTTGTAGTCGTCGAGATCGGCCGGCGCAGGCTGATAAGTTCCCGTGGGCGCGTAGGGGAAACGCGTTTGGTCCTTAGCGAAAAGGTGTATGTGGGTGTCGACGAGTACGCCTTCAGGTCGCGGCATGATTCAGCACATTGTATCGTCGCCGGGCGCCGCTTGCGCAGTGCCGGGGCCGGTCTTCGACGATCGGGAGAAGTATCTCAGAGTACCGACCTGGAACCCCTTCCCGACGTTAAACGGCTATAATTCTCCGGGTGGCCGCTGGCTGGTCATGCTGCATCCACTCGGAACGCAGTACCCACAAAGCCCGCGCCCGCAACGTCTTACTGGCGCTGAACGTCGATTAACCCATGAACAACGCTCTCAGATTTTCCCTCGCAGCGGCGCTTGCGTACGCGACTCTCTCCACGGCGGCCGCACAAACGTTTCGCGAAGGCGTATATACCGCGGCCCAGGCGACTCAGGGCGAACAGGTTTATTTCCAAAAGTGCGCCGTCTGTCATGGCGAAAACCTTTCAGGCATCGAGATGGCGCCGCCGCTGGCGGGTCCTAACTTCAAGGCCGTCTGGGAGAGCCAACCGCTGCTGAGCCTCGCCAACCGAATCCAGGCGACTATGCCGCCGTTCGCGCCCAACTCGTTGTCCAACGCGGAAGTCGTCGGAATCGTGAGCTACATGCTGAAGGTGAATGAGTTGCCGGCCGGCAATGCTCCCTTGAGCATTCCGCTTGGGGACGCCCCCTCCGCGACGTCGACTTCGTCCGCTCAAGACGAAGAGGGCGAATGGACCACGTACGGGAGCAACCTCGCGAGCCATCGGTACTCGCCGCTGGATCAGATCAATAAAGACAACTTCGCCAAGCTTCAGGTCGCATGGCGGTTCAACACAAACAACCTGGGGCCGAATGCGGACAGACTCTATTCCTCCACGCCGCTGATGGTAAACGGGGTCCTCTACACCACCGCCGGAACCGGCCGTTCGGTCGTTGCCATGGACCCCGGCACGGGCCAAATGCTTTGGATGTATTTCCTCGACGAAGGCGCGCGCGGCCGTTATGCGCCGCGCCGGGGCGCGGGACGCGGAGTCTCCTATTGGGAAAGTTCCGACGGGTCGGATAAGCGGATCCTGTACGTCACGCCGGGTTATCAGATGATCGCGTTGAACGCCGAGACGGGCCGCCTCGTGGAGTCCTTCGGCAACAAGGGCATCGTCGACCTGAAAATGGAAAACGATCAGGATCTCGACTTGGATAGGTCCGTGGTAGGCCTCAACGCAACACCGCTCGTCGCCGGCGACATCGTGGTGGTCGGCGCCGCGCACTCCTCGGCCGGCAGTCCCCAGAGTGCACCGAGCGCGATCGGCTACGTGCGGGGATTCGACGTCAAGACAGGCAAGCGCTTGTGGATCTTCCATACCATCCCCCTGAAGGGAGAGTTCGGCTACGACACCTGGGAAGACGGCTCGGCGGAGCGCAACGGAAATCTCGGGGCCTGGGCGCAGTTGAGCGCCGATCTTGAGTTGGGCCTCGTTTACGTGCCGCTGGAGATGCCCGCAGCCGACTACTACGGCATCCACCGTCCAGGCAACAACCTGTTTTCGGAAACCCTTGTGGCGCTCGACCTCAAGACAGGGGAGCGCAAATGGCATTATCAGACCGTCCACCACGGCCTGTGGGACTGGGATCTGCCGTGTGCGCCGATCCTCTACGACATGGAACAGAACGGCCAAACGATCAAGGTGTTGGCGCAGCCGACCAAGTCGGCATTTCTGTTCGTGCTGAACCGCGAGACGGGCAAACCGGTCTGGCCGATCGAAGAACGGCGCGTGCCGCAGTCGGATGTGCCCTACGAGAAGACTAGCCCGACGCAGCCGTTCCCAACCAAGCCGGAACCCTTTGACCGCCAGGGCGTGAGCATCGACGACCTGCTGGATTTCACGCCCGAGTTGCGCGCCGAAGCGGTCGAGTTCGTCAAGGACTACAAGCTCGGGCCGATCTACACGCCACCCGAGTTGGAGAGGCCCGGCGGACCCGCCGGGACGCTGATGCTCCCGGCCGATGTCGGCGGCGCGAACTGGCCCGGCGGCTCGTTCGATCCGGAAACCAACAGGCTCTACATTCATTCGCACACCAACGTGTTCACGCTGCGGAATGTCCCTGCTGAGTTGGCTAAGCCTTCCGGTCCCGAGAACATGTCGGGCGTGCTGCGTCAAGTCGAAGCCTCCGAGACGGAAGACGAAGACGGCCCCGGATTCGGGCCGGGCGGACCAGGCGGCAGAAGGCCCGGCGGAGGACGCCGCGGCACGACCATCCAGGGCCTGCCTTTAATCAAGCCGCCCTATGACCGCATCACGGCTTACGACATGAACAGCGGCGAGAAGCTGTGGCAGAAGACTCACAGCTCGACGCCGGACGAGATCAAGAACAATCCTGCCCTCAAGGGGCTCGACCTGCCCCGGCTCGGTCAACCCGGCCGGACCTTCATCGGAGTGCTGACGACCCAATCACTGGTCATCGCCGGCGAGGGGGGCGTTCATACAAATGACAAGGGCGAGACGGTGGCATTGCTCCGCGCCTACGACAAGGAAACGGGCGAAGACGTTCCGGGCGAGATCAACATGCCGGGACGGCAGACCGGATCCCCGATGACTTACATGCACAATGGCAAGCAGTACGTCGTACTCGCCGTGACCACCAACGGCGCGGACGGAGGCGGCGAACTGATCGCCTACGCCCTGCCCTAGGCGGCTGCAGCGACCCGCTACGCTCGCAAGCTAAACGACAAGACGGGGTGGAACTCAGTTCCACCCCGTCCGTAGTTCAAGTTGTCTGCGCGAGCGTCTCGCTATTTCGTCTTGCGGAAGCGCCTCGCGAATAAGAGGAGCGTTCCAATCCCAAACAGGGCGATCGAACTCGGTTCCGGCGCGTCGGCGATAACGTTGGCCGTCGCGTTCGAAAATTCGACGCGCAGGCCGGTAGGATTCAGGACGGTTAGACCGTTGAGCGTCAAGAACTCAATGGTGTTGACGCCGGCAATGAAGTCGCTATTGATGGTGAACAGACCGCTGAAGGCGTTGAAGCCCACATAGTTGATGCCTTGAGACATGCCATTAAGCAAAACATCCGTCAGCTGATCATCTGCGGCAACTACAAAGCTGAGCGTAGCCGAGTTGGGATTCAGGCCGGTTAGATCGAACGTGGTCTCGTAAGTGTAGGCGCCGGGAGTACTCCTAGGAATCCCAGGTCCATAATTGGCCCCGGGCGATATCCAGCCTGAGGCGACGCTATTCGCCAGCCACGGAGGAGGGCGGTTAGCAACGACGTACGCGGTACCGCCGTTAACCAGCCAGTTCGGATCGGCGGAGCCGTCTGCCGCCCCGCCGGTGTTGTTGATTGTGAAGCTCGCAGCCGCGGCCGGAAGTGCGGCCAGAGTCAGCAAAGCAGTAATGCGCAAGAAATTATTCATTTTCCTCCCCGTGAACAGTTCCCACGCAAAGTGCAGTCCTGTCCAGCTAACACAACGATTGTTATGCCAGCTCTTCATAACCGGCTACGTGACCTCGGTACCGATTCTTCCTAGGGTTTCGCCTTAACCCCTGGGCGAGTGCCTCGGATCTTGAACGGATGTTCGCTGCAGAAACGGCAACGGCCCGTTCACTTGAACGGGCCGTAAGTCTCTTGATGCAAGATCGTCAGTCGGGAAGTGCGAAAACCCAGAGGCCCTGGCCACTCTGCGGGATCCTAATCTCCGACGCCACTGCCGCGGGGACCGCACGCGGACTGCCGCCGCCCAAGCCGGTCATCACGGCGATGTACTGTTTTCCGTCGACGGCGTACGTAATCGGAAAGCCTTGGACGGAAGTGCCCAGGCGAGTTTCCCAGAGGATCTTGCCGGTCTCGACGTCGAGAATGCGCAGCCGGCGGTCGATGTCGCCGATGAGCACCCAGTTGCCCGCAGTCGAAAGAGCCGCGGTCAGGAAGGGAGCGCGTTGCTCAAATTTCCAAATCTCTTCCATGGTCTTCACGTCGTAGGCGGCGAGTTTGCCCATGTTGCCGTTGGTGCCCGGCATGGGCAGGAACTTGCGGTTGGCGCCGGCGCCGCCGGTTTCGAAGTCGACTTCGAGCGCGGTGAAATCCATGCAGGACTGGCTGAGCGGAATGATGAGCTTCTGCGTGGGTTGGTGATAGCTCATTGCCTGCCAGTTCTTGCCGCCCTCGGTGCTGGGGCAAACGTTGACGACTTGGTTGAGCTGCATCTCAAGCAAGTCTTCGCGGTACTTGGGCTCGCCGGTCTCGGGGTTGATGTAGGGCCAAACGGTTTGGCCGACCATCTCTTTGTGCCCAAGGTATTTGCCGGTGACGCGGTCGAGTTTCCACAGAACGCCCGCCTTACCCGCGCTGAAGGCCCACTTGTCGTCGCCAACCGTCACCAGCACGCGCTCAAAGACTTCATCGAGGTCAAACGACTCGGCGGGCGCGTGTTGGAAGTACCACTTCAGTGAGCCATCGTCTGGGTCGAGCGCGACGGTGGAGTTGGCGAATAACGTCTTGTCGTACGGCGTCAGGCGACGGCTAAGGAAGTTCCAAGGCTTGGCTTGAGCGACGCCCCAGTAGGTCGTGTCGAGTTCCGGATCATAGCTTCCGACGATCCAAGTGTCTGCGCCGGCGCGGTTGAGCATCGGAAGGTCGCCCCAGCTATCGCTGCCCGGTTGTCCCTCGCGCGGGATGGTGTAGAAGCGCCACGCCCGCTCGCCGGTCTTGATGTCGAACGCGGAGATGTAACAACCCTCGCCGGTGAAACGCGTACAGCCGGTCAGTCCCATCAGCGCTTTGTCTTTAATCACCATCGATCCGCTGGTCGAGTTGTGCGGATTGTCGGAGGCCGGCGTGTCCCACATGATTTCGCCGTTGACGGCATTGATGGCGACCATGTGCGCGTCGCTGGTGGCCAGGAAGATTTTGTCTTCGGCCATGGAGATGGTGCGGATGCCGCCGTATCCAGGGGACTGATTCGGGCCGACGCGGGTTTCCCAGATGAGGTCCCCGGTCTTAGCGTCAAGAGCTTGGACGATATTGCTGGGGCTGGCCAGATAGAGTACGCCGTTGTGAACCAGCGGCGTGGTCTGGTTAGCGCCGGAGTCGTTCATGGCCCAGGCCCACTTCAGCTGCAGCCCCTTGACGTTCTCGCGATTAATCTGGTCGAGCGGGCTGTAGCTATGGCGTTGATAGTTGCGCCCCGCGATGAACCAGTCTTCCGCGGGCGGATTCTTGAGCATCTCCTGCGTGACGGGCACGTAGTTTTGGACTTCGCCCGCGACGGTCACGCCGCGGCTTTCAGAATCGGCGCCGCGGCCGAAACCGACGACGGATCCCGCGCCCAGAATCGGCAGGCCGGCTTCGCGGTTGCGCCGGCCGCCTTGCGGAGCGTCGCGTAAGACGCCGGTCGCGGTGTCTTCGATGTGGGTCTGCTCGGCGGCGTAGAGCGAGTTGTCGCCGAAGGGCGCGCCGTTGCGATAGAGCAAATAAGCGGCGACGTTGAGCGCGGTCTGCTCGTCTAGGGAGCCGGGACTGGTGGGCGGCATGGTTCGCCTTATCACGTCGATCAATTCACTGACAGGCTTGGGTCCGTACTGCAGCATGAACGTGCCGCCGGTCAGCGCCGAGGCGTCGTTGGAGCCCTGCAGATCGGCCCCGTGACAGCCGGCGCAGACCTGTTCATAAATCTCCGCGCCTGCCGTGGCCTGGCGTATGGCGTAGATGTCAGTGTTTTGAGCGGCGGCAGGAAAGACCAAGAGCGGCGTGAGCGCCGCGGCTACGAGAAGTCTATGCACGGAAATCATTTTAAAGGTTATCCGGCGGCAGGATAGCGGGTTCGGGGCCTGAAGTGCAAAGGGGGCCGGTGATGTCCGGCCCCCTTCCGGACACAGTTCCGCGCCGCGCAGGGGCGCGTTGTTCACGTTAGCGTTATCGGAGTTGCCCTAGAGGACTAGAAGATGAAGGCGACTAGGATGTCTGCCTGGTTGCTGTTGGAATTCGCAGGGCCCGATTGGAAGATGGGATCTGCCCAACGCGTATAACGAAACTCGACGTCTACCTTGATCCCCACGTCATCTGCAGCGCGGAAGCCGAGGCCCAGCACGCCTCCGAGAGTGGAGTCGTTCGCGGGACCGATGGTGGTGAGATCCGTGTCGGTGACTTGGTCGTCGTCGGTAATCTCGGTGAGCGAACTGACGCCCGTGGCGAAGCGCATGGCGAGACCGCCTGTGACGTAGGGCCGCACGCCGCCGGCCGAGCGGTCTTTGAGATAGTAGCGTCCCAAGATGGGAATGTCCCACAGATGGGCGCGCGTTTCTTCATAGGTGCTGAGCAGCAGATCGGCTGAACTATTGCTGTCAGTGACTTGTTCGCTGATGTTGATCGTCGAGTTGTAGCCGCCGCGGCGATAGAGAATATCCGCGCCCACGCCGAAGCGTTCCCTGAAGTCGTAACGGACCGATCCGACGCCGGTGAAGGGCGCGCCCTTCGATTCGTCTAGTGTGTCGGTGAC
>CAMPKL010000050.1 GCA_946887065.1 uncultured Bryobacterales bacterium | reverse complement strand
GCAATAGCCGGCTGCTCATGATGCCAATCCGACGTCTTCTCCTGGCGGTCTTGGCGGTATTCGCATCCGCATCGGCGGTCGCGCAGGTCGCTACGCCGGACGCCTATCTGGAAGACGTGAAGTTTTTGTCTTCGCCCGACTTGCGCGGTCGCGGCGCCGGTACGCCGGAATTGGATCGGGCTGCCGCGTACATCGCAAAGAAGTTCGAAGAGGCGGGGCTCCAGCCTGCGGGCGAGAAAGGATATTTCCAGTCGTTTCAGGTGACTACTGGCGCCGTCATGGGCGAAGACAATCGCTTGGTCGTTCATTCAACCGGCGGAGAACGTTCGTTGAACCCCGGCCAGGATTACGCACCCATCAATTTCTCATCTTCAGGAACGGCTTCAGGGCAGCTTGTTTTCGCAGGCTACGGCATCGACGCGGAAGAGAAGGGGTACGACGACTACGCGCACCTCGACGTGGAGGGCAAGATTGTCGTCGTGCTGCGCTACGAACCGCCCTCCTTCTCCGGCGGCGAGCAGAGCCGGCGCTACACTCGTCACGCGAATCTGATTTCGAAGGCGATCAGCGCCCGCAATCAAGGCGCCGCGGCGGTGGTTATCGCCAATGGATATCGCGAAGGTTCGGACGGCGACGAGTTGATCAAGTTCGGCAGCGTTTCGGGCCCGGCCGATGCGGGCATCCCCATGATCCAGGTTAAGAATGACGTCGTGGACCAATGGCTGGAAGGTTCCGGGAAATCGTTGCGGGAACTGCAAACGGCCATCAACGACTCGAACTCGCCGCAATCGTTCGAGCTTGCATCGGACCTTCGTGTGGAGTTGGAAGTTGACGTCGAGCGCAAGCAGGCGGACGTCAACAACGTGATCGGCTATTGGCCCGGCGAGACGGAAGAGTATGTAGTCATCGGCGCTCATTACGACCACTTGGGTTTGGGCGACGAGAATTCACTGGCGCCGGATCGCGTTGGGCAAGTTCACCCAGGCGCGGACGACAACGCTTCGGGAACCGCCGGCGTCATTGCCCTGGCGAAGGCTATTACGTCGCAAGGCAAGGACCGGCGAGGAACGCTTTTCATGGCGTTTGCCGGAGAGGAAATTGGATTGCTGGGTTCGCAGTATTGGACTGAACATCCAACCAAACCGCTGGAAGACGCGGTGGCGATGCTGAACATGGATATGATCGGCCGCGTCGATAACAGTAAGGTCTACGTCGGCGGCGCCGGAACGGCGGAGGTTTTTCAGCAGATGCTGGATGAAGCCGCGAAGGATGCGCAGTTCGAAGTGGCCGCGTCAAAGAGCGGCTATGGCGCCAGCGATCACACCTCGTTCACGACGAAGGGCATTCCCGTGCTGTTCTTCTTTTCTGGGCTACATGCGGACTACCACAAGCCATCCGATACCTGGGACAAGATCAACGCATCGGCCGCGGTCGAGGTTTTGGACATTGTTGACGAAGTGGCGGACGAGCTGCGGGGGATCGAAGAACGTCCCGAGTTCATCCGCGAAGCGGCTATGGCGAGCGGCGACCCGCACAGCGGCGCGCCCCCGGGCAGCGGCGGGGGCGGCGGCTACGGACCGTACTTCGGTTCGATTCCCGACTTCGCCGAAGTCCCTAACGGCGTGAGGTTCGCAGACATCCGTCCCGATTCGCCGGCGGCGAAGGGCGGCTTGCTGCCGGGTGACATCATGACCAGCTTCGACGGCAAGCCGATTCAGAATCTCTATGACTTTACCTATGCACTGCGGGACGGCCGCGTAGGGCAGACCGTAGCCGTCAAGGTGTTGCGCGGCGGGGAAGAACTGACCCTGAGCGTGACGCTGGGCGAACGGCCGTAGTGCCTCGAGAGCTGTACGCTGTAACCCTGGAGGGCGCCAGGGAACCTTAACCAGATGATGACGGAACGGATGAACGACAGGGTCCCGGAAGAAGAAACGAAGGGCGGGAGCTACTTCGTATCGAATTATCCGCCGTACGAGGCATGGAGCCCCGCCCATGTCGGCGAAGCTCTGAGCGCGTTCGAACGTCCGCCGGCAGCGGGAACGCCGCTGGGCGTTTACTTGCACATCCCGTTTTGCCGCAAACGCTGTAAGTTCTGCTATTTCAAGGTCTACACCGACAAAGACGCCTCCGAAATTCAGGCCTACTTAGCCGCCGCGATCCATGAGCTAAAGCTCTACGCGGGTAAATCCTTCATCGGCGGCCGCAAGCCGAAGTTCATCTACTTCGGGGGCGGTACGCCGTCGTACTTGTCGTCGACGCAACTGACAGGCTTGGTTCGCGAGATGCAGGAACTGCTGTCCTGGGAGGAGGCCGAGGAAGTCGCATTCGAGTGCGAGCCCGGCACTTTGACCGAAAAGAAGCTGCGCGTCATCAAAGACCTTGGGGTGACCCGCCTGAGTCTGGGAGTCGAGAACTTCGACGATGAGATTTTGCAGACAAACGGCAGGGCGCACGTCTCTAAAGAAATTTTCCGCGCTTATGACTTCTTGCAATCGCTGAATTTTCCGCAGGTCAACATCGACTTGATTGCGGGCATGGTGGGCGAGACGGACGAGAACTGGCGCAAATGCATCGCGAAAACGATCGAGATGTCGCCCGACAGCGTCACGATCTACCAGATGGAGGTTCCCTACAACACCAAGATCTTCAAAGAGATGTTGGATGAGGGTAAGGACACCGCGCCGGTGGCGAACTGGAAGACGAAACGGGCTTGGGTCGATTACGCCTTCAATGAACTCGAGCAAGCCGGCTACACGATTACCAGCGCATACACGGCAGTCAAAGATCCGAACAAGACGAAGTTCCTATACAGAGACCTGCTGTGGACGGGCGCGGATTTGGTTGGCGTGGGAGTGGCGTCGTTCTCTCATGTCGGCGGAGTGCATTACCAAAACGAAGCCGACGTGGGCCCGTACTTGGCGAAGGTCAACAAGGGCGAGTTCCCGATTTATCGTGCGCTCAAGCCGACCGACGAAGAGCGGATGATTCGCGAGTTGATCCTGCAGATGAAGCTGGGTCGTGTTAAGCCGGCCTATTTCGCGAATAAGTTCAGCGTGAACCTTAGCGAGCGCTTCGCCGCCCCGGTTCACAAACTCAGCGACGAGGGCTACCTCAAGGCGGGCACGGATGGTTGGCGCCTGTCGAGAAGCGGCCTGTTGCAGATAGACCGCTTGCTGCCTGAATTCTTCTTGCCGGAACATCGTCCGGCCCTTTAGAGAGTGAGACCGACGTTTATGATTTCGAATGGGCATCCATACGATGCGATTGTCGTGGGCAGCGGCCCGGCTGGTTCGGCTGCCGCCACCGTGTTGGCGATGAACGGCCGCCGAGTCGCTGTGATCGAGCGCGAAAAGTTTCCGCGCTATCACATCGGCGAATCGATGCTTCCCTATTGCTACTTCACGCTTGCCCGACTGGGCATGGTCGAGAAGATGCAAAAGTCGCACTATCCAAAGAAGTACAGCGTGCAGTTCGTCAGCGAGAACGGCAAGGCGTCGACGCCCTTCTATTTTCACAAGCATTTGGACCATCCGGCCGCGCAGACATGGCAGGTCGTTCGCAGCGAGTTCGATCACCTATTGATGAACAATGCGAGGGAGAAGGGCGCGGAAGTTTTTGAGGAGACGACGGTCCGGGAACTAATTCAGGAAGGCGACGCAATTCGAGGCGTCCGCGCGGTCGCCAAAGATGGTTCGACCAAAGAATTTCGCGCTCCCATCACCATCGACGCCAGCGGCAGGGATGCCTTGGCGGTCACGCGCAATCGATGGAAGGTTCGCGACCCCTACCTCAATAAGATCGCTCTTTGGACCTACTACAAGGGCGCCGTACGCGATCCCGGAGTCGACGAAGGAGCCACGACCGTCGCCTATGTGCCGGAGAAGGGATGGTTCTGGTACATCCCGTGGCCGAACGACGTCGTAAGCGTCGGAATCGTCGCCGAGAAGGACTACCTATTTGACGGCAGCACGCGTGATCCGGCAGAGATCTTCCAGCGTGAAGTGAAAAACAACACCTGGATCGAAGAACATCTCGCTCCCGGGACACGCTGCGACGACTATCGCACCACGGCAGAGTATTCGTACCGCTCGGAATATTGCGCCGCCAACGGTCTCGTATTATGCGGCGATGCGTTCGCCTTTTTGGATCCCGTGTTTTCGTCGGGAGTGTTTCTGGCGTTGCGTAGCGGCGAGTTGGCCGGCGATGCGGTTGAGGCCGCTTTGCAAGCCAAGGATTACTCCGCCGGCCAGTTCGCTGGTTACGGTATCCACCTTTGCAAGAGCATCGAAGGCATGCGCAAGTTGGTATACGCGTTCTACGACCACAACTTCAGTTTTGGCGACTTGATCAAGGCTCATCCCACTGTGCGGCCCGCTCTAACCGACTGCTTGATCGGTCACCTGTCGCGCGATTTCGACGCGCTCTTCACTAGCGTCGCTGAGTTCGCTAAAGTTCCAGCGGAGCTTGCGCACGGGCGTCCTCTCGTGGAAGCTCCTAGTCGTGCCCTTTGAATTCAAGCTAGTCCGGCAAGTCGAGTTTTCCGACACCGACATGGCGGGAATCGTCCACTTCTCCGCATTCTTCCGCTACATGGAGACGGCGGAGCACGCTTTTTTCCGCTCCATGGGCCTGTCGATCGTCACCAAAGGATTCGATCCGGCGATCGGCTGGCCTCGCGTCCATGCCTCCTGCGACTACAAAAGTCCATTGCGCTTTGAGGAGCGCTTTGAAATCCATCTGATCGTCAAAGAGCGGCTGGAGAAGCGCATTCGCTATGGCTTTGCGTTCCGCACCTTGGATGAAGATCCAGTGCGTGAGATCGCGCGAGGCGAACTGGTTGTGGCGTGCGTGTCGAAGACGGGCGAGAACGGCAGAATGCGCAGCGTGCCGATTCCCGACGCCATAGCGGCGATGATTGAGCAGGCGCCGGCGGAGACGTTGGAATTATGGCGCTAAACGCGGATTTGCCGCTGAATCGTGATGGGTTCCGCGCGCATCAGTTCGCTCGTCTACAGGAGTTGCTGGCGGCTATCGTTCCGGCGAATGAATTCTATACACGAAAGCTGACTGAGGCAGGTATCAGCGGAAGTGTCGCCAGCGTTGAAGACTACGTCGTTCGCTCGCCGTTTACGACGAAGCAGGAGTTGGTCGAGGATCAGCTGCGAAACCCGCCTTACGGCACGAACCTGACCTACCCCCTGGCCCATTACACACGGCAGTGGCAGACGAGCGGTACGTCGGGACAGCCAATGCGCTGGCTGGATACGGCGGAGAGCCTGTCGTGGATGTTGGACAGCTGGGAAGTTGTTTACCGGTCGGCCGGCGTGACGGCTGAAGATAGCGTTTTTTTCGCCTTTTCCTTCGGGCCGTTTCTTGGCTTCTGGACCGCATATGAAGCGGCTGGGCGAATGGGTTGTCTTTGCCTGCCGGGCGGCGGAATGAGCAGTTCGGCAAGGATACGGGCAATTCTCGATTCCCAGATGACGGTGCTTTGCTGTACGCCAACCTACGCGATGAGGCTGGCTGAGGTCGCCGCGAGCGACGGCGTTGACTTGGCCCAGTCCAAGGTCCGGCGCATCATCGTAGCGGGTGAACCGGGCGGCGGTATTCCCGCGACGCGAGCTCGGATCGAAAGACTATGGCCTGGGGCGAAGCTCATCGATCACCACGGCATGACTGAGGTGGGGCCGGTTAGCTACGAGTGCCCCGAGCGGCCCGGCGTGTTGCACATCATCGAGTCCGCGTACTTTCCTGAAGTGATCGACCAGCAGACCGGCGAGACCCTGGCGCCTGGGCAGACAGGCGAGTTGGTGCTGACCAGTTTGGGACGAACCGGTTCTCCTCTGCTGCGCTATCGGACAGGTGATCTCGTCAAGCTGAGCGCCGGCGAGCGCTGCCTCTGCGGCGCCTGGGACATGGCGCTTGAAGGCGGCATCCTAGGCCGCTGCGACGACATGGTTGTCGTTCGAGGCGTCAACATTTTCCCCAGTGCCGTCGAAGAGGTCGTTCGGTCGTGCGGGGGAGTCGCGGAGTACTGCGTCGAGTCGCGGACGGTTCGGTCTCTAACGGAGCTTGTGCTGCAAATTGAACCGGAGCCGCAGGTGCAAGATACAAGTGAACTGATCAATCGACTGGAGGCTGCGCTACGAGATGCCTTTGGTTTGCGAATCGCCGCAAATGTGGTTGCGCCGGGCGATTTGCCGCGTTTTGAGATGAAGGCGCGGCGTTGGCGGAAGCTGTAGCAGGCGCGCTTGGCGTTAGGCGGGGAGGTCGGGCGGCAGGATCTCGACCACGTCTGCAATCGTGCGGCCGCTAAGCGCCAGCAGTTTGTTGCATCTGCCGTAAAGCCAACCGTCGGCAGGCACGCCGAAAGAATGGCGGAGGGACGCGCCCGGTTTGATGCGGAAGTAGGCGACTGGCCTGCTGATGAAGTCCATATCGGCCTTCTTCAGAATCGTCCCGAGCGGCAAAGCGCTTTCAAGGATCTCTTCACGCGGTCCGGCCTCGAACTGGTCGAGGCTAATTTCAATCGCTCCGAACTCCGCGGTCCGCTTATCCTCGGAGCCTCGAAGCTCCACATGCCGAACAACTCGATCAGGCGTGATGACCCTTTCGATGGTATGCAACAACATGGGCTGTCCGTGATATCGCTCCAGGGTACCGGTCATGTCGCTCTCGTGGACCAATAAGCTGCGGTAGGGCTCCGGGATCTGACTGGGAAGGAGGAACTCGAGCGCTTTCGCCGCATCTTCGCTGCAAAAGGCCAACAGGGGTCGCGCCACCACGCTCATCCGTTCTGCGACGTTTTGGGTCATCGGCAATAGCGACGACAACCGGTCGCCGCCCTTAACTAGATGGCGAGGTCCGCGCCGCCGATGTTACGCCCCCGGCAGTCAACGCTGACGGAAGACGCGTTCCGCACGTTCCAACGCTGTCTCAGGGACATGCCCCTCGCGGCGGGCCTGAGCCAAGTATGAGTCGAAGGCCGAGCCGATTAATAGGCGTGCGTCGGGACCGTAACTCTTTAATTGGGCGTCAATCCAGGCGTTTAGCTCTTCGTCCGAACCGGGGCCGGCCGCCAACCGTTCCAAGACTGGCGTGAACTCTTCGGCAAAGTGTTGCTTGCTGTTGATTGAGACCAGATCCGAGATCTCCAACGCGTAGGCCGGTAGATGGATGTCGACCAGAGCCAACATCGTCTTGAGGAAGGCGTTGGAGAAATCCTGGACATCGCGGTCGACTTTGTCTCGGGCCGCCTGGAAGACCTCATCGGAAGCGTCGGATCCGACTGGGTCGGAAGCTTTCTCGATGTAGATCTTATTCTTTGGCTCCGTCCCGGATGGCCGAATTGTCGCCTTGATGCCGCCTTCAAGCTGGTACGTGATGAGGTTGCGGCCGAATCGGTCGGTATTGCTCACGAATGGCCCAAACCGCTTTTCGTCCCAATAATCGGTGACCGAAAGTACCCGTCGCCCGCCGACGGTTTCCGGCGGATGCTCGCGCAACAGCCGCTGGATCTTCTGAATGGCCGCCGAACCGGCGGCGCCTTGCATGATCGTCGAGCGCAGAAAGTTTCGGTGGTAGCCGTACTGCTTGTAGGTGTCGATCAGGTAGTCATAAAGGCTACGGCCTTCCGTTGCCAAGTCCGACGCCATTTCGGCCAACACAATCGATGCTCCGGCGGCATCCTTGTCGCGAATTTCCGGAGTCACCAGCAGGCCATGACTCTCTTCCGTGCCGAGAATGAAATCGCTGAGTGAAGCTTCAACGTTGCCGAATCGGCCGGTCTGTTCAAGCTGCTTAAGGATGTTGCCGATGTACTTGAACCCGACCAGCAGATCGCCGATGACGACCCCTCCATAGGCTTCGGTGATGCGCGTGATCAGTTCCGTCGTGACTTGCGTCTTGATGACCAGGGGCCTAGCTGGAAGCTTGCCGGCCTCGCGTAGTTTTTCGAGGCGATAACGGGTGATCAAGACGGCGAACTCATTCCCGTTGAGGAATTCGAATTGGCCGCCATTCTTTGAGACGCCGCCCAATCTGTCGGCGTCCGGGTCTGTCGCCAGAACCAAATCGGCTCCGACTTCGCCGGCGCGTTTGATAGCGAGATCGAGCGACTGGGGAACCTCCGGATTGGGGCAGCGGAACATTACGTTCGCGAAGTCCCCGCGGTAGTCGCGTTGCTTCGGCACTTCGAAATATTGCTTGCCAAGCGCGAAGCCCATTTCTTGCAAGCATCGCCCGACAGTGTTGATACCGGTGCCGTGCAGGTTGCTGAAGACGATCTTCGCCGGTCCGGGCGCTGACTTCATGCGCAGAGCCAGGTTGAGATCAATGTAGGCCTGACGGTCGGCTGCGGTGACGTCGTGGATTAGCCCCTGGGAACGAGCGTCTGCGTACGGGATGCTCTTGACGTCCGTAATCGTCTCGACGATGTCGACCATCTGCTCATCGTCGGGAGGGATCTCTTGTCCGCCTTGGTCGTTGTAAAACTTGCCGCCGTTATCGTCCGGGTGATTGTGAGAAGCCGAAACGTTGAGACCGCCTTGCGCGCCGTAGCGCCGAATCAGAAACGACAACTCCGGCGTCGAGATGAAGTCCGCCGGCTCGTCAGGAAGCATGTAAACCCTTACGCCGGCCGCGCAATAAACCGAAGCTGCGATCTTCGCCAGATCCTTGGAGGTCAGTCCCATGAGCGGGTTCGGGACGCCGCTCGGATACGCCCCGCGAAGATCCTGAAACTCGCGTACATCATAGGCGACGACAACTTTGAGTTTCGCGGAAGCGCCCAGTTTGCGGCGTAGATACTCGACGTGACCCTGCACGGATGACGCGATCGTGTATGGATTGATCCGATTCGGCCCGATGCCGACCGGACCCCGGCGGCCGCCCGTGCCAAACGGAATGACCTGGTAAAAGCCGTCAAGTAAGAAGTCGAATTTCTTGGCGCGGACCATCCACTCGACGAGCGGAACGTAGTCGCTAGGGGCGAGCAAGCCGGCGAACTTGTCCGTTGCTAGCCAATCTTCCAGATGGGCGAGTGCAGCGTGCTTGAGGGAATCATCAATAGCGATGTCGGCAAAGCCCTTACGGGCCTCGTCCGCGAGTCTAATGTCGGACATGGTTCTCTCGGTTAGGGGGCTGGGTCGCCCTCGGCAACAGGGCGAGGGCCGAAGAAGTATCCGGGCCGGGCTCGGACGGTGGCGCCATCGTACGGTACTTGTACGCGAATCTCATGGAAGATGCCGCTGCTGTTGAGATTGTTCGGCGCGTAGGTTAGCAAGTATTGGCTGTGAAGGTCTTCCCCAATGTCGGTAATAGCCTTTTGCAGGCCCTCCGACGTGATCGGCTTGTACTGGGCTCCGCCGGTGCCCACGGCGAGCACTTCCAAAGCGTCCTTGAAGATGAGGTTCTTAACGCCCATCACGAGATCGACGATCAGCGGCAACACATTGGGAGTGACGACGTAACTGCTCTGTTGCTGAGTCGTGGGCGTTGAGACCTGACCCGGCGCCGCGCCGATAGGATCAATGCCGGGCGGGTAAGGCGAGCCCTTGGGCATGGGCGGCTGCTTCAGACGTGACTTCAGCGTCGAAAGGTAGATCGGGTAAATCTGAATGCCGGAGAGCTGTGCTGTTCGCAGGGTCTCGCCCAAGCCGATCGAGCTGCCGTTGTCTTGACCTTCGGCGATGACCACGATCACCCGCTTGTGATTCTCAGGCTTGCGGCGCAGCATCCTGATGCCTTCGTAGACTGCGTCGCTCACACGAATCCCGGAAGCGCCCGTACGAATCGAGTTAAGCGCCTTGTTGATTTCTTTTGAGTCGCTGGAGAAATCGCTGATGATCTTAACGCGACTGTCGAAGCCGATGACCGCCGCTTCCCCGAACTCGCCCAGCACTTGCTGGGTGAATAGATACGCCGTCTTTCTTACCTGATCCAACATGTCGTCCGCGAGCCGATCGCTCGACTGGACGCAAATGACCATCGAGATGGGCTGGAAGCTGACGTCGAACTCCAAAATGTTTTGCTGTACGCCGTTATCGAAAAGCAAGAAGTCGCTTTTCTCAAGCCCGTTGACGTACTGATCTTTCTTGCCCTGAACGACCACGGGCACGCTAACGAGTTGAACGTCCGTCGAGAAGGTGATCAACTCGGGATCTTCAATCGTGCGCACCGGCTGGGTGAGGGCTTCGTCCGGGTCGAATTCTTGAGGCTGGGCCACGGGAGCCAGCGCGAGGGCGAGAGCTATGGCCGCCGTCAGGCGAATTAGGTATTTCCTCATTCCAAGCCTCTCACTATTCGACGCCATCCCCACGCTCGTTGTTACGGACGTAGTCTCCGCTCTTGCCGCCAGTCTTCTCCAGCAGATAGATGCCGGTGATTTCAATAGACTTATCCAACGCCTTGCACATATCGTATATCGTCAGGGCGGCAGTGGCGGCTGCGGTTAAAGCCTCCATCTCCACGCCAGTCTGGGATGTCGTCGACGCCGAGGAAATAATCTCGGCCCCTTCGCTGGTTAGTTCGATCTGAACATCGGCTTGCGTCAGCCCCAAAGGATGACAAAGCGGTATCAGCTCAGATGTCTTCTTGGCCCCTTGAATTCCGGCGATGCGGGCTATCTCCAAAGGGTTGCCCTTCTGGTTTTGCGGCAGCTGCTGCAAAACGCTCTTACTCATCTTTACGAATGCGTGCGCCCGAGCGGTTCGTTTTGTGGCGACTTTATCTCCGACGTCGACCATGCGAACGGAACCGTTTTCGTCGTAGTGAGAAAGTTTAGGCACTTTTCTAAATCGGCAACACGGCGATTCGTTCACCGGCGTCCCAGGACTCGCGATCTGCGCTCGCTACCAGGAAGCAGTTCGCCTTGGCTATGGACGCTAAATCGCCCGACCCCTGCCATTTTACCGGAGATACTCGCGACTGCCCGTATTCTCCCTCCAAACGTGCGGGCAGGAACCGGGTCAGAGACGGGTTGTGGCGAAAATCTTCCGCGAGCACAGCCTCCGTGAAGGGTAGCGAGGCGTCCGCGGCGCCAGCCAGGCGAGCTAGAGCGAGGCTGCCGAAAATTTCGAAGGTGACCATCGTGGAAATCGGGTTTCCCGGCAGGCCGAAGAACGGTTTACCTGCAGCGCGGCCGAAAACGAGCGGCTTGCCCGGCTGGATCAAAACCTTCGTGAAAAACAGCTTGGCTTCAAGTTCGGCGAAGACATCCTCCACTAGGTCGTATTTTCCCATTGATACGCCGCCCGACAGCAGCAGCATGTCTGACTGCAACCCGGCCTCGATCAGCGCCTTGGTCTCGTCGAAGCGATCCGGCGCGATCGGCAAGATTTCAGGGATACCTCCGCGTCGCCACACTTGGGCGGCCAGCGAATATGCGTTGGAGTTCCTGACCTGAAAAGACTCCGGCGTTTGTTCGATATCGATGACCTCGTCTCCCGTGGAAAGAATCGCCACACGGGGTTGACGAAAAACCAAGACGGAAGGCTTGCCAACGGAAGCCAATACTCCGATCTGGGAGTACTCAAGTCGAATGCCGGCGTGAAGCACCCGCGCTCCGGCGGCAGACTCGCTGCCTCGAGCGACAAAGTTCCGGCCCGGCGGCAGGCTCTGTTGGATGACGACATGGTTTCCGTCGCGTCTGGTGTATTCAACCATCACGACGCAGTCGGCTCCTTCCGGACCAGGCGCCCCGGTCATAATTTCGACGGCCTCGCCGGCATCGACGCGATAGCGCGAGGCCTCGCCCGCGCGGGTCTCCCCAATGACTCTCAGACGAGCCGGCGGGCTCGAAATATCCGTGGAGCGCACGGCAAATCCATCGCGAGCCGCGCGATCGAATGGCGGGTAATCCCGATCGGCGGCGATGTCCTCGGCGAGTATTCGGCCAGCCGCGAGTTCCAAGGGAACGTGTTCGACCACATCAGCTGCGGCTGAGATGAGCGGGACCTCCGCCGCGATGACGGCGCGGGCTTGTTC
>CAMPKL010000049.1 GCA_946887065.1 uncultured Bryobacterales bacterium | reverse complement strand
TTCGACTCTTCGAACTTCGACTCTTCTTCCTCTTCCTCGTCCTTCTTTTTGGTCTCTTGAAAGAGTTCGGAAGGCATGACCCAGCAGCCTTTGAGTTTGCCTTTGTCTTCGAGATAGATCGCCTTACGCTCTTTGAGCATCTCGAACGCCGCTGACCAGAACTGCATGTGCAAGATTTCGCTTTCGCGCGGGAGCACGTCGTACTCCACGTTGAGGCGGTACATGGTGTCCAGGTGGCAGTGGACGATGGCGTCGGCGACGATGCGTCCGATTTCCGCCAAATCGCCTTGGTCGGCTTCGATGGCGTGCAAGGTCTCGGTGCGCCAGGCCAGTGAATCAGGTTCTTTTT
This sequence comes from uncultured Bryobacterales bacterium, assembly GCA_946887065.1. Next base: position 11,674 of record CAMPKL010000049.1, on the reverse strand, counting down.
GATAGTGCTGCGAGATGCGGGCGTAGAGATCCCAACAGTAGTAGTCGAACTTGAGGTCGGGGTTGTTGACCAATTCCGAAACCTGGGCCGCGGTCATCTTTTCCAAGTGATGGAATGCGGCCACGACGTCCGCTACTTGAACGCCGGTGTTGTCGATGTAGTTCTGCGCCTCGACGTTCTCTCCCAGGGCGCGCATCATGCGCACCAAGGTGTCTCCCAGGACGGCATTGCGCAGGTGTCCGATGTGCGCGGCCTTGTTTGGGTTGATGTTGGTGTGCTCGATGATGATTTTTCTAGGGGTGCGATCGGCGGCGTACGATTCTCCGGCGCGGAGGCTCTGGGCGTATGCGCCACGCTCCAAGCGAACGTTCAAAAAGCCGCCCCCGGCGACTTCGATGGCGGCGATTCCCGGGATCTCCACCAGTTTGCCCACAAGCTCCATGGCGATCTGCCGCGGGGCCTGCTTCAGTTCCTTGGCCAAAGCGAAGCTGACGGGCGTGGCCAATTCGCCGAACTCCGGCTGGCGGGGCAGTTCGATAACGACGGGGATATCGACGTTGTAGCGTCGTTTGATGTGCGCAGCGACCGCGGCGCGCAGGCGTTCTTCGAGAGCCAAAAACAAGGGCTGATCCTCAGAGCGGAACGAAAAAGCCCGCCGAAGCGGCGGGCGCGGGCGACGCCTGATAGAGGCAAGTGTAGCACGCGGGTTCCCCGCTCTTGACAAAGGGTTTACAGGCCGATAGCGTGGGGTATTCGACCTCCGCCGTGCGGCCTCGAAGCCCTTTAAGCGTGGAGAATTCTCGCCTTTTGATCGACGTTTCCCGCACGTTCCAAGCGAACGAAATTCTGATCACGGGCGCCAACGGGTTCGTGGGCAAGGTCACGCTCGCGATGTTGTTGGCGCGTTATCCCGACGCCGCGCGCGTGCATGTATTGGTGCGCCCGCGGCGGGGCGTCTCGGCGCAACGGCGGTTTGAAGACGAGGTGTTGGCCTCGCCGGTCTTCCAACCGTTCGACAGGGAGGACTTCGCCAAGCGGATCGTCGTGCATGAGGGCGATGCGGCGGAGTTGGGCGAGGCAGCGGCGCGAGCGATGACAGGGGTCAAGCTGATCATCCACTGCGCGGGCCTGGTAGAGTTCTTCGCGCCGGTCGATGAATCGCTGCGGGCCAATGTAGACGCGGTAGAAAAGGTGGCCGACCTTGCGGCGAGAATCGGCGCCAAGCTGCTGCACGTGTCGACATGCTACGTGGCCGGACGCGGCAACGGGCTGGTGGAAGAGAATGAGGCGATTGAAGGTTTCTATCCGCTGAGGAAGGATCGAAGCGACACGTCGTTCGATGCGCAAACGGAGATCGCCAAACTGCGCGAGCGTATCGGGGAGTTGACGGCGAGCGGTCGCGATAGGGCGGCGCAGCAGGCCTTGACGGAATTGGGGCGGTCCCGCGCCGAGCGTTGGGGCTGGGTCAACACCTACACCTACGCCAAGAGCTTGGGCGAACAGACGCTGGCCGCGCGCAAGGATATCGAGTGGGCGATCGTGCGGCCGGCGATCGTCGAGAGCGCGTTGGAATTCCCCTTTGCGGGTTGGGTTGAAGGCGGACGCACGGCGGCGCCGTTGGTGCTGATGGCGCTGGGCGGGATGAGCGAATGGCCGGCGCGTGCGGATCTGTCGTTGGAAGTCGTGCCGGTCGACCAGATCGCGGGGGCGATGCTAGCCGTCGGCGCATTGTTGGCGGAAGGGCGTGCCGACAAGGTTTATCAACTTGCGGGCTCCGACAGGAATCCTTTCCCGATGCGCTCGCTGATTGCGTTGTTGGCGTCGGAAGCAAAACGGCGCGGGGCAAAGGTGAGTGGCGAGCCGAAGCTGTTTGAGGGGCGGATCTACCTGCAGCGCAATCGTCGCCAGAAAGCGCGCGTGGAGAGGTTAGAGCGCCGCTTCCAGTCTTTGAGCAAGTGGCTCAAGTCCAAGGGGCTCCCCGGCGCCGCGGCGGCGGCAGCGCGCAAGTCGGGGCAGATGCGCCAAGCCGCCCTGCAGTTGCGCTTCCGTGAGCAGACCGTTGAGCAGTACCTGCCTTTCACCGAACAGAATTGCTATTTGTTTGAAGCGAATCACATCCGCATGGCCATGGCGGAGTTGTCGGACGAAGACCGCAAACGTCTGCCCTGGACGCCGGAGCTGATCGACTGGCCGAGCTACTGGCGGGACAACGAAATCGAAGGCGTACTGAAGTGGGTGCAACCCGACGCGGTGCGCGATTGGAGCTTTCAACTGTGAGCACTGAAGTCGGCCAGGGCGTGCTCGAAGTCGTCCGCGAAGTGTTGCTGGAGTTGGGGGCCAAGGATGCCGCCGAACGCGCAACGCTCGACTCGTCCCTCGACAAGGACCTAGGGCTGGGCAGTCTCGAACGCGTCGAGCTGCTGATGCGGCTTGAGCGACGCTTCGATAAGCGCTTGCCGGATGACATCGCCCAAAAGGCGGAGACGCCGGGCGAATATGCAGCAGCGTTGCTCGGGGCGGATTCCTCGGGTCCGGCACGCATACGTTACGCCATCCCCAAGTCGCCGCCCGCGCCTGAGCCCTTCGCTGAGGCTCGTACGTTTGTCGAAGTGCTGCGCCGCTTGGCGGAGTCGCATCCCGAGCGAGTGCAGGTCCATCTGATCGAGGACGACGTTCCCCGCCCGATCTCCTACGGACGTCTCTACAAGCGCTCACGAGAAGTCGCCGCCGGGCTGATCGCATCGGGGCTCGAGCCGGGCGAAACGGTCGCTATCATGCTGCCGACTTGCGCGGATTTTTTCTACACGTTCTTCGGCGTGGCGCTGGCCGGCGGAATCGCGGTGCCGATCTATCCGCCGGCGCGGCCGAAACAGATTGAAGAGTACGTCCGGCGTCAGCTCGCCATCTTGCGCAACGCCGAGGTGAAGTTCCTTATTTCGTTCGATCAGGCGAAGATCGTGGCCGATGTGATGCGGCTTGGATTACCCAGTCTGATCGAAGTCGTGACCGCCGAGGAACTCATGGGGCGAGGGCGCGATTTCAGCGGCCCTTGGCCCGAGACGAGCGAGATTTTCTTTATCCAATACACTTCGGGCTCGACCGGCAACCCGAAAGGGGTCACGCTGACGCACTCGAACGTACTTGCCAACGTCCGCGGCATCGGCGAAGCGGTGCAGGCCACGCCCCATGATGTCGTCGTCAGTTGGCTGCCGCTCTATCACGACATGGGCTTGATCGGCTCGTGGCTGTTTAGCCTTTATCACGCGCACCCGATCACGGTAATGTCTCCGCTCGATTTTTTATCGCGGCCCGAACGCTGGTTGTGGGCGATGAGCGATTCCGGCGGCACGCTCTGCCCCGCGCCGAACTTTTCTTTCGATTTGTGCAGCGCGAAGATTTCCGATGCGGCGCTGGAAGGCGTGGACCTTAGCGCTTGGCGCATCGCGATCAACGCCGGCGAACCGGTGTTGGCGCACACGCTTGAAGCCTTTGCCGAGCGCTTTGGGCCCTGGGGTTTTCGTCCGGAGGCTTACGTGCCCTGTTACGGCTTGGCGGAGTCGTCGGTCGCGCTGACGTTTCCGGCCATCAACAGGCGCCCGGTCATCGACGTCATCGATCGCACCACTTTCGAGCGTGAGGGTATCGCCAGGCCGGCCAGTGATGATACCGAGCTCAAGCTCCGGTTTGTCGCTAATGGTCACGCGTTGCGCCTGCACGAAATCAGAGTCGTCGACGATGCCGGCAATCTCGTGGGCGAGCGTGTGCGCGGCCGCATCCTGTTCCGCGGTCCCTCCCGTACGGCAGGCTACTACCGCAACCCTGAGGCATCCCGCGCGGTCATCGACGACGAAGGCTGGATGGACTCCGGCGACCTCGGCTATGAGGCCGACGGCGAACTCTACGTCACCGGACGCCTGAAAGACGTCATCATTAAATCCGGCCACAACATCATTCCGCAAGACGTCGAAGTTGCGGCCGCGGAAGTCGAAGGCGTGCGCAAAGGCTGCGTCGCAGCCTTCGGTTCCGTGGACGAAAAGGCAGGCACGGAACGTCTCATCGTCGTCGCCGAAACACGCGTGACGGTAGAGGCCGAACGCTCCCGCATACGGCACGAGATCATCGAGAACGTCGCCGCTAAAGTCGGTATCCCTCCCGACGTCGTGCAACTCGTGCCGCCGCACGCCGTCCCGAAGACCTCCAGCGGAAAGATCCGCCGCAGCGAAACGCGCCAACTCTATGAGTCGGGCGAGATCGCCAACCGACAAACGGACGCGCCGTGGCGCCAATTGCTGCGGTTGTGGCTGGGCAATCTGACCGGCTGGATCAACCACATTGACGATCAGGTTTTCGATGCGATTCGCGCCGCGGGCAAGAGCGCTGGACGCTGGTCGATCGCGGCGCTGCTCGGCCTGGTCGCACGGCTGATGCCCTCGCCGCGCTCGGCGCGGTTCTTTGTGCTGCCGGGCCTGCGCCTGCTGCTCTCGCTCGAGGGCATCGAGGTAAGAGCGGCTGCGGCTGCGCCGACCGCTAGCCTCTATCTCGCGAACCGGCTCGACCGCTTCGATGCCGCTGCTGTGCTGGCCGGCCTCCCGGCGCCCGCGGTCCTCGCTGACGAGTCGGCGCTGCGCGAACTCCCCGGCCCCGTGGCTTTTCTCGTCGAGCCGCTCGTCGCACCCCCGAACGGGAACGCCGCAGCCTTGAGCGAAAGCATTCGATCTGCCCTACAGAAGGGCATGAGCGTAGTCGTTCTCGCCGACTCGCCGGCGGGAGAGAATGCCGCCCGTTCGCGTTTTCGGCTCGAAGCATTCGAAGCCGCGGCTGCGGTCGCGGCCCCGGTCCGCCCTGTTTGGCGTAACGCTGGAGGACTGACTCTGGGCCCGGCGCAAGCGGTTGCTGCGGGGGACTCGCATGCCATGCAACAACAACGCGATCAGCTGCGCTCAGCGCTCAGCGCCCTGGCGCAAGGCCATCGGATTTCATTTCGTAACATCCCTGTGACACCGCCGCCCGCAGTTCGCTAGACTCTGGCTTCGGGGAGGCTCATGGACTACCGCTTTGCGAACGCCTCAGATATTCCGGCCCTCGCGGCATTCACCGGCGACTACTACGCCGGAGATCCGGACGCGGCCCCGGAAGCCCGCGAGAACTTGTGCTGGACCCGGCTCGGCGACGACCGGCGTGTCGTCCTCTTCGAGGACGAAGGCCGCCTGGTCGCCACACTCGTCTACAAGCCGTCAAATGTGGGCTTCGATTTGGAAGAGTTCATCGTCAACGGCGGCGGCCTCATCGCGGCCGAAGCCTTTCACTTGTTGCTGGATGAGTTGCTGGCGCCCAGGGCGAAAGTCTATGTTGCCCAGCCGGTAGAGACGGCCGAAGCCATGCACTTCTGGCGCACCCAGGGATTTGAGGCTGATCGAGTATCCCTCGCGCAGCGCGATGCTTCCCGCCGCGCGGCCGCCAACGACTGTTAGGATCCCCCTGATCCCCACCAGATCCGTCGCCGAAACTCGCAGCGCTGCCCTGCTACGATGGTCGTTCGGTTCCACCGAACCATAGAGGACCTATCCCGACATGAGACTCGTGACGTACTCCACCGGCGGCGCGCCGCGCGCTGGAATTGTAATCGACGGCAAGGTCGTCGACCTGAGCGCGGCAGGCTACGCCGATGTTCTTTCGTTTTTGCAGGACGGCGACAGGGCCATTGCAGCCGCGGCCAGTCTCAAAGCCGGCTCCGGCGACCCTGCCTTAGAGAGCGTCAAGCTACACGCGCCGGTCCCCAAATCCGACAAGTTCATCTGCATCGGTCTCAACTATCGCGACCATGCCATCGAGTCGGGTATGGCGATTCCCGAGTTGCCGACCGTATTCACCAAATACCCCAATGCCGTGTGCGGGCATCTCGACGATATCGTGCTGCCCAGCGTTTCAGAGCAAGTGGACTACGAGGCCGAGTTCGCTTTCGTAATCGGCAAGCGCTGCCGCTACGTCGCTAAGGAAGACTGGCAGGACGTGGTTTTCGGCTACACCTGCGTGCATGACGTCTCGGCACGGGATTATCAGTTAGCGACGTCGCAGTGGACGATCGGCAAGACCTTCGACACTTTCGGGCCGATGGGCCCGGTGCTGGTGTCGAAAGACGAGCTTCCCGACCCGCACAACGCGCGCATCAGTTTGGAGTTGAACGGCCAAGTCTTGCAGGACTCGAATACGAACCAGTTCGTTTTTGACATTCCGTATTTGGTGAACTACCTCAGCACGGTGATGACGCTGGAGCCGGGCGATGTCGTTTCGACGGGCACCCCTCCAGGCGTCGGCTTCGCGCGCAAGCCGCCGATCTTCATGAAGCCCGGGGATGTCGCGGTGGTCAAAATCGAGGGCATCGGCGAATTGCGCAACACCTGCGTCAGCGATAAGTAAACAAATTAAGAGGGGATTCCTGCATGAGCGAACATCTCTCTCCCGACAAGATTCTCCAGATCGGTCTGGGTTTCTGGGCATCGAAAACGCTGTTGAGCGCGATCGAGCTGGAAGTATTTACCGAGTTGGGGAAGGGCCCCAAAGACCTGAAGGCGATCCAAGGACGCCTAGGACTGCATCCACGAGGCGCCCGGGATTTTCTCGACACGCTCGTGGCCCTCGGCTTTTTGACGCGCCAGGACGGCGTTTACTCGAATGCTCCCGAGACCGATCTTTTTCTCGACAAGAACAAACCGTCCTACATCGGCGGCATCTTGGAGATGGCTAACGATCGCCTCTATCCCTTCTGGGGATCGCTGACAGAGGCGTTGCGAAGCGGCCTTCCGCAGAACGAGGCCAAGGACGGAGCGGCTATCTTTGAGAAGCTGTACGCCGATCCGGCGCGGCTCAAGGGGTTCCTCAAGGCGATGACAGGGATTTCGCGCGGGGCCAATATGGCTATCGCTAGACTGGCGCCGTGGGGCGACTACACGACGTTCGTCGACATCGGTTGCGCCCAAGGCGACCTTGCCGTACAGATCGCCGCCGCGAACCCCCATTTAACGGGATTGGGATTTGACCTGCCCGAAGTCGGACCTATCTTCGAGGAGTACGTCGAAGCTCAGGGACTTCAAGAGCGCCTCTCGTTCGTCAGCGGAAGCTTCTTCACCGATGATCTGCCTGCGGCGGATGTCGTGACGATGGGCCACATCCTGCATGACTGGGATCTTGAGACGAAGCGGATGCTGATCGGCAAGGCCTACAAGGCTTTGCCTGCCGGCGGCGCTTTGGTGATCTACGAGGCGTTAATCGACGATGACCGCTCGCAGAACGCTTTCGGACTGCTGATGAGCCTCAACATGCTCATCGAGACGCCCGGCGGATTCGACTACACGGGCGCCGACTGCCAAGGCTGGTTGAAGGATGCCGGCTTTAGCCAAACCAGTCAACAGCACTTGGTCGGGCCGGACTCGATGGTCATCGGGATCAAATAGTGTCCGGGCCCGCTCGCTGAGCGATAATTAAAGAATCATTCCAAATACCACAATTAGGGTCTTGCTCCTCGCCGGCAGTTTCGTCGGGTGCTGGACCGCAGGATCGTTGTGGGCGGCGGAAAATCCGGACCCGCTCGCCCGGCTCGAACGGCGGTTGCGATCGGGTGAAGTGCAGCTTGAGTTTCAGCAAGCGGGCGGGCGGGGATATCTAGACGCTCTGCTTGAGGCGCTGGACATCCCTGTTTCCTCGCAGACGCTGGTTTTCTCGAAGACCAGCGCTCAGTTCCGGCTGATCTCGCCGGCCAACCCGCGGGCATTGTACTTTAACGACGACGTGTATGTCGGCTGGGTTCCGGGCGGGCCGTTTTTGGAAATCTCGGCGGCGACGGGGGAGGGCCAGGCGGTCTTCTATACGCTGTCTCAGGACCCGAATGCCGCGCCGTCCTTGCGTCTTGACGCCCAAGGCTCGTGCTTACAGTGTCACGACTCCGCGCGCACCGACGGCGTTGTGGGACACATGCTGCGGTCGGTTTACCCCGACCCGGAAGGAATGCCGTATTTTAGTCAGGGCACGGTGGATGTCCGTCCTTCGACGCCGCTGGCCGAACGCTGGGGAGGCTGGTACGTCACCGGCAAGACGGGAGGAGTGCATCGCGGCAATCGGGTGATCGCGGCCGAGAACCGCACAGCGCAACTGGACCAAGGCCCTGGCGTCGATGTGACGGATCTGGCCGGACGTTTCAATGCCGGGCGCTACTTAAGTCCTCACAGCGATGTTGTCGCCCACTTGGTATTGACGCACCAGGTCCGCATGCACAACGCGATCGCCTTCGCTGCGAGGGAAGCGCGCGAGGCATTGGCCTATCGCGACTCTACGCGGGCGCGTTTCGGCGAGTTGTCGGAAGCGAGTCTGGCCTCTATTCAGCGGCGTATCGAGCGCCCCGCGGAAAGGGTTGTGTCGGAGTTGCTGTTTCTCGATGAAGCCCCGTTAGGCGGACCGGTGACGGGCACATCCGGTTTTGCGGAAGAATTCGCGCAGCTCGGGCCTCGAGACGGTCAAGGGCGTTCTTTGCGGGAGTTGGATCTCAGCACGCGCCTGCTCAAGTACCCCTGCAGCTGGCTGATCTATTCCGATGCCTTCGACGGGATGCCGCAAGAGACCAAGGACTACGTGTACCGCCGGCTGGATGAGTTGTTGGTCGGCGCGGAGGGCGAGACGATCCGAGCAATCTTGATCGCGACCAAGCCCGAGGCCGCCGCCGCACTATGATGACCGTCGTTACGCACCGAGCGGCTATCGTTCTGCAAAGCAACTGGCGTGCCCGGCGAGAAGCGAACGATCGCTCACGCGCAGTTGATGTACCAGAACCCAAAAAACTGGTCCAGTTCTTGCGAAAGAAGAGACTGGCTCAGGACTGAAGCCAGGCGGTGATGGTCTTGCGCAGGCCGGGGGAGTCGAGCCGGGTATGCATCTGGAAGCCGTTGGGGGCGCCGATGTTTTCGTAGGCCTGGGAGATCCAGTCAAGGCGTTCCCAGGCTCGAACTTCTTGGACGGCCTGGCGCTGGGAGTCGACGGGGTTGAGAGCGAGGACGGGCCGCGGGCCGACGGCGGCATAGACATCGCGTACGTCGTACTGGCCGATGATGCCGGGAAGGAAGCTGCTCATCGGATGAGCGGTGAGCGGATCGTCCAGCGCTTCGTTAAAGGAAAGCAAGCCGTTGACGGTGATGAGCTTGTCGACGCGGTCGTCGATGGCGGCGGCATGAGCGGCGACGAGCGCGGCATCGCCGACGCCGACGAGGGTCCAACTGTTACGGCCGATGCGCGCTGCGGGGATGGCAAGCAGATCCTTCATGCGCTGGCCGAGCAAGGGGCGTCCGATTTGCAAGCTGGAATCGGCGAAAAAGTTCTCCCAATCGAACTCGCCGTCGGCGGCAGGCGCGCCGGCGCCCCAGCCGCGTAGGTCCAGAGCGACGACGCTGAATTGCGCGGCGACGATGGGATCGATGACCGCGCGGCGGAGCCAGGGGTCTTCCCTGCCCCGGTCCGAGATCACGACGGCGACGCCTTGGGCGTAACGGCCGGCATCGATGGTACGGTCGGTGATCTCGATGCCCCGTTCGGGAAGGAACGAGCCGACGCGAGTGACGTCCTTGATGCGCTGGCGGATGCTGTGCTTATAGACCTCGAAGCGGGAAATTTCGGCGGGGACTTCGTGCAGGGGAGCGATACGCGCGGCGCGCTCGCGGTTCAGGTCGATGACTGTCATGGTTTGAAGACCGTCGGCCGGCCCGCAACGGAGTTCATCAGCGGAGAAAAGTTGGCCGAATTCTTCGATCACGGTGCGGCTGACGGGAGCCCACCAGCGGGAGAGCCAGTCGACTCCGGCGCGACGTATGTCTGGACCCAGGGCCGAGACCTCGTTGGCATCAATTAGGGAAGCGACTTCCGTGGTACCGGCGGCGCGGTAGGCGCGCATGGCTTCATTAAACGTCTCGGCGGTCGCCTCAACAGAGAGCAGGCCGCGCTGCGGAGCGCCGACCACGAGAGGGTGAGGCGCCATGCAAGCGAGCAGTTCCACGTGTTCGATGCCCTCGCGCACGGATCCATAGAGGACACGCTCGGGATCGCTCATGACGGCGGCGTCGATGAAGGCCTTGAAGCTAGCGACTTGTCCGGTGGGGAATGCTGCCGCGATTCGTTGGTCAAAGGCGGCGTATTCAAGGGCTTCGGCGCCTTCGCCGGCGATGGCGATCTTAAGCGGGTCGACGTCGGGGCGTTGCTGCAGATAGTCGACGGCGCGGCGGCAGTCCCAGGCGCGGTAGTTCATCAAGTTGAGGCCGACGGCGGAGCAGTGGATTGCCAGGGCCCGTTGGCGCTCGGCCAAACTGCCGGAAGCGAGTTGCGGGCGTTCGCCGCAGCCGACGGGATCGTAGGCCAGGGCGATCATGCCATGGTGGGCCAGCAGGGCGCAGAAGCGTTGGATCAACTCGGACGCTTTGCCGAGAGGCTCGTGGCCGCAAGCGACGATCACGCCGGGCAGCCGCTCGGAAGATTGTGAAGGCCGGTAGAGGTTGGCGGTTACGAGTGATCCGGGGCGGCTTTCAAACAGGATCTTCTCGATGGTCAGCGCGTCGCGCTCCAGGGTTCCGACTTGCTTGGGATTGAGCGGCGAATCGTCCGTGGGTAGCGGCCCCCACATGTCACGGAGCTTCCCGCGGACCTCTTGGCGCAAAGCGTCGAGGGCTTCAGGGGCGGCGATTTGCTCGAAGCGCTGGCGGCGACGCTCGTCGAGAAGGCGGGCGTACTCCTGCAAGTAGGCAAGTAGAGCGCCGCCCTGTTCGGCGCCGATAGCAGAGAGGCGACCGGCGAAAGGGATCGAGCCGAGCGCAAGCAGGCTGAAATCGCGGCGAGTCATCGAGAGAACGTCACGGATTAAGGGGCTGGAAGCCGCGCCAGGTGACGCCCCTATTCTAGCGCCTGGGGCGGGATGGGAGGCGGCGGACGGTATGATGATCACGGAGTGAAGGAAGGCCAACAGACGGCGATCGTCTTGTTCGACGGGGTGTGCAATTTCTGCAACTCGTCGGTCAACTTCCTTTTGCGCAGGGACAGGAAAGGGGTATTCCGATTCGCGGCGCTGCAGTCAGACGCGGGACGGAAACTGCTGGCTCAAGCCGGCATGAGTCATCACGACCTGGACAGCATGGTGCTGATCGAGGACGGCGAAATCGCGGTGAAATCGACCGCGGCGCTCAAAGCGGCAAGGCGGCTGCCGGGGTTGTGGTTTATGACTGGGCTATTGCTGGCGATCCCGCGGCGCCTACGCGATTGGTGCTATGACGCTTTCGCAGCGCGGCGCTATCACTGGTTCGGCAAACGCGATGTGTGCATGATTCCAACGGCGGAGATGCGCTCGCGTTTCTTGGACGAATCGGCCTGACAAGCAAAAACCGCGGACTTTGCAGTCCGCGGTTTCGAGCTATTCCGGGCGGCGCGTGCGCGACTTCTTACGGTTGCGTTTGCGAGCCAATGCCTGTTTGAGGCGGCGCTTTTCACCCGGCTTCATGTAGTAGGAGTGGCGTTTGACCTCTTTGATGATGTCTTGCTGCTGAACCTTGCGCTTAAAGCGCCGTAAAGCTGCGTCTAGAGGTTCGCCCTCCGAGAGGAGAACTTCGGCCAATTGCGATGCACCTGCCTTTTGCGGAAAAGAGTTCCGTCT
>CAMPKL010000048.1 GCA_946887065.1 uncultured Bryobacterales bacterium | reverse complement strand
ATCCGGGACCGGTTCTCGCGAGGCGTCTTAGCAATTCGGAATACAACTACACGATTCGCGATTTAACCGGCCAGGACTTGCGGCCGACTCGCGAGTTTCCGGTGGACCCGGCGAACTTGGCGGGCTTCGATAACTCCGGCGAGTCGCTGACGATGTCGCCTGCGTTGCTGAACAAGTATCTGCAGGCGGCTCGCGAGGTCGCTGAGCACATGGTGTTCAAGGCCGACTCGTTCGACTTCGCGCCGCACTTGATGTTGGTTGAAACCGACAAAGAGAAGTACACGATTCAGCGAATCATCGAGTTCTATAAGAATGCGCCGACCGACTACGCGGACTATTTCGAGGCCGCGTGGCGCTACAAGCATCGCGCGGAGTTGAAGCAGCCCAGCGCGACGCTGGAGAGCATCGCCGAGAAGGCGGGCATCAGCGCAAAGTATCTACCGATGGTTTGGGGCATTCTCGAAGGCCCGGTGAAAGAGAACGTCGGACCAATCGCCAAGCTGCGCGAGATGTGGAATGCGTTGCCGGCGCCGGGCGCTGAAGGCTCGCTGCGCACGGACACCGAGCACATGCGCGATTGGGTGATTAAGCTTCGCGCGGATACGGCGATGAACTTCGCCGCGCCGCGCGTGAGAGGCCTGAGCCCTTGGTCGCAGCCGCTGATCAATTGGAAATACGTCAACTACACCACGCACCGCCGCGACTTCGACCGCACAGCGCTGCGCGAAGCGAGCCAGGCTCCCGAAGAGTTGCCGGCAATCCCCCCCTATCCGGGCCTGGGCAGGGAATCGTACGACCGCGCGAGAGCGCTACAGATTAATGCGCGCGCGGGCAACCCGGATCTGGTGGTTCCCGACGGGCAGCGTGAGCGCTACGAGACGGCATTCGCCGAGTTCGCAAATGTTTTCCCTGACGTTTTCTACGTGAGCGAGCGCGGACGTTTCTTCCCTGACGCCTCCAATGACAAGGGCCGCTTCTTGAGCGCGGGCTTCCACAACGTCATGGGCTACACCCGCGATGACACGCCGTTGTCGGAGTTGATCCTCGACGAAGAGGGGCAGAACGAACTCGAGAAGCTGTGGCTGGACTTCGATTTCGTGGCGGAGTACACCGCGCGCACCTGGGATCAGTTCTACTTCAACCAGAGCGGCGAGGTCGACGGCAATGGCCGCGAGTCCGGCACCGAACGCCCCGCGGACGCCGCGGTCGACGCCACCGTCACGATCATGGCCATGCGCGACAAGTACCTGGCCAAGGCGAAGGAAGACCCCGCGAACCCTGCGCGGGCGGCAGAGGACCCTTTCACGAGGTACGATCCGGTGGCGGAGAACGATCCGCTGGCGACGGAGGCGATCCTGAGCCACTTCCAAAAGGTTGATCAGACTTTGCGTGAGTTGGAGCGACTGCACTTAGAAGCAGAGCCGAAGCACGTGGACGCGCTGCTGAAGTTTGCCGAGCGCGCCTATCGCCGTCCGCTGACTAAGCAGGAAAACGACGGCCTGCTCGCTTACTACAAGAAGCTGCGCGACGAAACCGGGCTCACCCACGAGGAAGCGATGCGGGACTCGGTAATCAGCATTCTGATGTCGCCCGATTTCCTGTACCGCATCGACTTGGTCGACGGTTTTTCATCGCTGGTCGACGGAGCGCCCCAAGGCGCCGCCGGAAAGCTAGGACCGGATGTCGACGCTCGGGCGCTTTCGCCCTACGCGCTGGCCAGCCGCCTGAGCTACTTCCTGTGGTCCAGCATGCCCGACGCGGAGTTGCTTTCGCACGCCGCGGATGGCTCTCTGGTCCGTCCTGAAGTGCTTGCCGCACAAGCGCGTCGCATGCTGAAGGATCCGCGCGTCAGGGGAATGACGGCCGAGTTCGCGGGCAACTGGCTCGACTTCCGGCGTTTCGAGACGTTCAACTCGGTGGACCGCCAGAGATTCCCGGAGTTCGACGATGCTCTGCGCGAGGCGATGTTCGAAGAGCCAATAAGACTTATCGAAGACGCCGCGATTCATGACCGCTCGGTGCTGGATCTCGTCTACGGCAATTACACGTTCGTCAATCCGGTCTTGGCCCGCCATTACGGCATGCCGCAAGGTTCCGGCGACGAAACCGAGTGGGTCCGCGTGAATCAGGCCGACCGCTACGAGCGGGGCGGATTGCTGCCGATGGCCGTGTTTTTGACGCAGAACTCTCCCGGCTTGCGCACCAGCCCGGTGAAGCGCGGGTATTGGGTCGTGCGGCGCGTGCTGGGCGAGGTGATTCCGCCGCCCCCGCCGGTAGTGCCGGAACTGCCGGCCGAAGAGGCGTCCTCTGATCTGCCGCTGCCTAAGGTTTTGGAGCAGCACCGCGCCAATCCGCTTTGCGCCTCCTGCCACGCACGTTTCGACTCATTCGGACTCGTCTTCGAGGGCTACGGTCCCGTTGGCGAGCTCCGCGAGAATGACTTGGCAGGCCGCATGATCGGGGCCGTCGCGGAGTTCCCCGGCAACGCGGGCCAAGGCGAAGGACTGCAAGGCGTCAAGGATTACATCAAGGCGCATCGCCAGGACGACTACCTGGACAATCTCAGCAGGAAGATGTTGGCTTACGCGTTGAGCCGCTCCTTGTTGCTTTCCGACGAACCGCTCATTGAGCAGGCCCAAGCGAATTTAGCGGCTAATGACTTCCGCTTTGGGGCCCTTGTGGAGACAATAGTAACCAGTCCGCAGTTCATGAACAGGCGCGACGCTGATCCCGCCGAACAACGTAGTTTCGTACCGCAGACGAGAGGTAATTAAGATGGCCACCATACTAAAGAAACGAGGGATCTCGCGGCGTACCGTACTTCGCGGAGCAGGCGTCGCCATGAGTTTGCCGTGGCTGGAAGCGATGGCGCCGGCCGCCACGACCGCGCCGACTCAGTTTCCGAAGCGCTTTGGCGTCTTGTTCATGGGCATGGGCGTCCACGAAGACCATTGGAGCGCCACTGGCCAGGGCGCCGACATGGTGCTCAGCAAGACGTTGCAGCCGCTTGAACCGATCAAGCAGAAAGTGAACGTCATCGACGGCCTGTTCAACAAGCACGCCACGGGGCAGGGCATTCACCCGGCGCAAACGGGCAACTTGCTTTCGGGCGTGCATTTCGACAAGGGCGCCATCATCCGCTCGGGCATCTCGATGGACCAGGTCATCGCCAACCATGTCGGCGAAGAGACGCCGCAGGCGAGCATCGTGCTCTCTTGCGAACAGCCGATGACCGGCTTCCACGAGACGAATTTCTCGCTGGCCTACAGTTCGCACATCTCTTGGCAGAACCCTGATTCGCCGGTGCCGGTGGAAGTTTATCCGTCGCTGGCCTTCGATAACCTGTTCGAGAACCGCAGCAGCCTGCGCAACATCTCGATCCTGGACCGGGTCAAGGACCGCGCGGAATCACTCGGCAAAGAGATCAGTTCAAGCGACCGCGCGAAGCTGGATGAATACATGACCAGCGTCCGCGAAGTCGAGCGCCGCGTCGAGAGCATGCGCAAGAACATGGACAAGGCCGAAGACAAGGCCAAGGAAACGAACAAGCCGACCTGGACCATGGAGCGCCCGGCGAACGGCTTGCCGGAAGATCTGCGCGAACACTCCAAGCTGCTGATGGACATCATCGCGATGGCCTTCCAGAGCGACCGCACGCGCGTCGCATCGATGCTGATTTCGCGCGACTTGTCGGCACAGTACTACCCGTTCCTCGAAGTGTCGGACGGTCACCACGCAGCCTCGCACAACAACAACTCGGACTCCTACGAGCGGGTCGCCCGCTGGCACGTCGAGCAGTTGGTGTACTTGGCGCAGAAGCTGGAATCGATGCCCGAAGGCGACAGCACCGTGCTGGATAACTCCTGCATAATGTTCCTGTCGAACCTCTGGATCGGCCGTCTGCACGACAACAGCAGGCTGCCTGTTATTCTGGCCGGCGGCATGGGCGGTGCCCTGGAAACCGGACGGGCCCTCAACTATCTCGGGAAGCCCGACGAAGAGCGCAAGATGTGCAGCCTGTACCTCTCGCTAATGGACCGCATGGGCGTCAAGATGGACGCTTTCGGCGACGCGACCACGCGCCTGGCAAACATTTAATCCGCCTTCGGGCATGATCGATAAATAAGGCAGGGCCTCTCGGCCCTGCCTTTTCTTTTGCCCTTCGTTAGGCGATCAGTCTCTGGCCTTGTTGTCTCACAGGCAATCGAGGAACCACCGGCGCCGTCGCCCTTGCGGGGGGCAAACGGCACGGCTTCACTGGCTCCGAGCGGACCTTGTTGAAGTAGTCGTACAGCGGATAGAGCGCATAAGGCTCCAGCGAAACGAATACCGTCCCCAGCCTCACCTCTAGCCGCTGAATCGCGTACTTGACGGCTAGGGTTGAGATGCCCAGCCTCTTGGCGCACATTGCCTCGCTTGCTCCGAGGATGTGGTGGAAGCGAAACAGTCTATGCTCCGCCTGAGTCAAACTGCGGCGGGCGACCAATTGGAAGTCCGCCATGTACTCTTCCCGCTTTAAGCCCCACATGCCGCGATTGCTGCGGCCTGTGGGCGATCTGTCGAAACTGACACGGCTCAACGCTCTTCCGTCGCTGACGCAATCCCGGAACCGCGCGTAGCAGGCGCGAAATATTCCCTTCAGAGAGCAATCGCAAGGCTGAATCACTCTCTGGTTCGATGGCGTACGGCCCTCTCCTTTGCAGAGCGGGCAGTCGGACCTTGCCAAGAATTCAAGGTCCCGTTTGTTCCAGTCCATTTCCCTTCCTTCCTTAAGGGCCCGTGTTGCCAGGCGTGCAGCCGGGCCTCTGTCGTCCGTTAAGACTGCTCCAACCTGAGCGGAAAGTTCAACCGAAAAATGCAAATGTCGTTTCAATCGCGACCCGACTCAAATGGTCTCGGCCGTCGAGATCGGAGCTAAGTCCGGCAGGATCAACGAGTGACGGCGTTCCGGATACCCCGCAAATATTGTGCGGAATTATGGGACGGAATGAAATTATCTCCAGAAAAGTTATGACCTATTTCAAAATGAAATATGCCCTCGGACGACTTTCATCAGCTCTTCGATGCCCTGCTGCGTCACGTCCGCGGCCTGATCCGGAGCGGAGAGATTTCCGAACGAGGCTTGGCGCGGCTCATTGGGTACTCGCAACCACACGTCCACAACATCCTAGCCGGGGTCAGACACATGAACCTGCGCTTCGCCGATGACCTGCTTGGGGGCTTGGGTCTATCGCTCCGAGACCTGCCGATTTCCCCTGGCCAACCAGCTCGTTTGACTCACGTTCCGGTCCCTCTTTGTTCCGGGGAAGTCAGCCCCAACCGCGAATATCCCAAAGAAAAAAGCGCTGCGACGGCCATTCTGGTGCGGGCTGCCGAGGTATCCGCCGCGGTAAGCTGCCTGGCGTTTCGCGTCGGCGAAGACGAGACCTCCATGCGGCCGGCGATTTGCCCTGGCGATACGATCGTCGCCGACTGTTCGCTGGACCGCCGCCGACGGCCCGATCCGCTGGGAATCTACATTTTGCGGATCGAGGGCCGCGGCTTTGTGCGGCGCTGCCGCAGGGTCGGCGATCGTTTGCTCATCTTGTCCGATCAGGAGCCGTCGGCCGGACCGCCGCTGACTTGGATTTCTTTGGAGGAGCGGAAAATATTAGATGTCGTGCGCGGGCGGATCGTCTGGATCGGGCGCAGTCTGGCATAAGCTACTCGTCCGCGGCGCCCGCCGCGGCAGGAGTTGCACGCACGAGGTCGAAGCCGGCCGGCTTCTGGTAGGCCCGCAGATCAAACAAGGGCAATACGGCGAACAGATGATCGAAGATGTCCCCTTGGATGCCTTCGTACTGCACCCAACGCTGGTCCGCGCTGAAGACGTAAATCTCCAGCGGCAAGCCCTCTGAGGTCGGTTGCAGTTGGCGTACCAGGAAGGTCATGTCCTTCTTGATGGCGGGATTTTCGCGCAGATACTCCGCGGTGTATTGCCGGAACAAGCCGATGTTCGTCATGCGCCGTCCATTGGCTACACAATCGTCAGCCGGACCATAAGCGCTGTTGGCCTCGGCAATCTCTTTCGAGCGCTGCTCGATGAAGGACGCTAGCCGCCGAATCTTCTTCAGCCGTTCCAGTAATTCCGCAGGGCAGAATTTGATGCTCGAAACGTCGATCAGCAGCGAACGCTTGATTCGGCGCCCGCCCGACTCGCTCATCCCCCGCCAATTCTTGAACGAATCCGAGATGAGCGCGTAGGTCGGAATCGTCGTGACGGTCTTGTCCCAATTCCGGACCTTGACCACGTTCAGCGTGATCTCTTCGACGTCGCCATCGGCGCCGTACTTGGGCATCTCGACCCAGTCGCCCGGACGGACCATGTCGTTGGCGACGAGTTGGATGCCTGCCACCAGTCCCAGGATGGTGTCCTTGAAGACCAACAGCAGGATGGCGGTCATCGCGCCGAGGCCGCTCAAGAGCAACAAGGGAGACTGTTGAATCCAAATCGAGACGCCCACGATGAGGGCCGCGATAGTCACCACCAGCTTGACGACTTGCAGGTAGCCCAAGATCGGGATCCTGCGGGCTACCTCGAAACGCTGATAGATCTGATTGCCTGCATTGAGAGCCGAACTCACGGCCAGGACGCCCACCACCAGCATGTAGATCAATGCTGCCCGCTGGGCATAGTCGGCAAGCACGGGCAGCTCGAACGCCGCGGGCGCGAGACTGTAGATGACGATCGCCGGGGCTAGCTGCGCCAAGCGGTGAAAGGTCTTGTGTGCAACCAACACGTCGTCCCAGTCGGTTGCCGTGCGGACAGACAGGCGGTGGATGACGCCGAGCAGGATCTTTTTGACGATGGCGTTGGCAATCACCGCGATCGTCAGCAGGACGATCACTTGCGCTGAATCGACGGCGGCGGATGAAGCGTAATCGGTGAAGCCGAGACCGGAAAACCAACGATGCAGAGTGTCTGCGTAAGTGGATTGCATAACGGGCGAAATCTTCAGGGCCGGACGACCAGCGCCTTGGCCAGTCCAGCGTTGCCTGCTCGATCTCTGACCCGGAACGTCACCAGGTGCTCCCCGCTGGCGAGCCCCTCAGTGGAAACAGTAAAGCTCTCAATCAGGCTATCGGCCACGCCATCGTCCGACCGCAGCGGAATCCATTCCCCGGCATCGACCGAGTAGTGCGCCGCGACAACCGGCGATGCTTGATCGGCAGCCGAAAACCGCGTGACGGCCGCCGTGGAACTCGATATCGGGACCGCCGGCGGCGTCTGGTCACTCAGCGTCAACGAGGAGAGGCGTTCCGCCCTGCGAGCCGTATCGCCGGGGTTGTCCCGGCGGTCCGATACGGTCACGCGGAAGCGGTAACGGCCGTCCGCCAAGGCTTCGCTTGGGAGCGTTAGCTGCGACTCGGCGATATCGTCCTTGGCCAGCTTCCAGCGCGTTTCGCCCTCGCCGCGAAATTCGACTTTTGCCAGCAAGTCATCGCCGTCTAGATCGGAAGCCTGCCAAGACACGCGCAACTGTTCGCTGTTGCCGCTTGATGCCGTCGATGAATCCGAATTGGCCGCCGAAGAACCCGAGGAAGATCCGTCGGCCGTCACGCTGATTGTGTAGGGGGCGGATGAAGCGGCGGAAGATGACGAGGCGGCCGCCTGGCCGGAGGCCTCCGCAGAAACGTTCACCGAAGAAATCACCGGCGTCGCGTTCGCGGGCAAATAGGCCACCCGCACGGTATCGAGAGTCTGGTCCGGCGCCGTAAAGTCGGCCGCCCATTGCAAATACCGCGCCGCCGGAGACGCGATCGCTCCATCGGTCACGTCGGACCAAGCGCTCCACGTCTTGTCCGGCCGTGCCGTGTTGCCGCTGCGCGTTTGGATCGCGACATCGCCGGTCGTGCGCGACTCCAAGCGGCCCCAGGTCGAGATCGCTGTCGCATCGAAGGGCGCCGTCTCGTAGCGCCCCGACGCCGCTCGATCCGCCGCCATCAATCGCGTGGGACTGCTGTGAGCCGAAGTCATCACTAGGCCGCGCGCGCTCGGAGTCAGCGAGGTGATTTGCTGTTCATCGGTCTGCGCCAGCAGAACGGCATCGCCTTGCGCATTCACGCGGTAGAGCCGGCCCATGCGGTCGCTCGCGATCAGCGCCGTGTTGCCGTTTTCAAGCGTCATGGCCAGAATGTTCTCTTCGGTCGAGGTCCATAGCGTTTCCGCCCGTTCGCCCGGCCGCAGCAGGATCAACGCCGCCGTCTCGACCCCATAATTGATCGTCGGCGTCGATGAAATCGTGGAAATCGATGGGGCGGGCGATGTAATAGCGGTAGGCTGCGGGCTTGTCCCAGGTCCGTCGCCGGACGCCGTGGCCGTGACGCTGATGGTGGTGGTCGTCATCGCCGCCTGCGAGACTGACTGCACCATGCTGTCGGAGAGCGAGATCGCGCCGCCCATCGCGGCCAAAAAGATCGAGCCGTCCGGCGCCGCTTGAATGTTGCGAATCTCGGGAAGAGTAGAGTCGTAGAGCGCGAAGGCGCGATCCTTGCCGTCAATGCGGAACAGCGTCCCGCTCGGGTCCGCCGCCGCCAGTAGCCGCCCGTCGGCGTCCAGAGCCAAGGCCGTGATGTGCCGTTGCTCGGTGTCGAACCAAAGCTCGCCTTGCCCCTCGGCAGTCACCCGGTGGATCTGGCCCGAAGGCCCCGTGCCGACGTACAGAGCGTCGGGTCCGCCAAATCCGCCGCCGTCCGCCGCCGGCCCAAACTGTAGGCGCCAAATATGTTCCTGCCCCGGATCGTAAAACTCCGTCGCCGTGCCGTCCGGGGTAATCTTGAAAACCTTGCCCCACGGGGATGTCCCGGCGTAAATGTCTCCGTTGGGGGCCGCCGCTAGAGCGAAAATCTCGATCTGCGGCGCGGTCCAAACAAGCTGCGCGTCCCCTGTCGCTGGAATCCGATAGAGACGCCCGTGATGGCCCGTGCCGAGATAGATGGAGCCGTCCGCCGCGGCAGCCGTCCAGACCACCGCATCGTCGGATCTGTGAAGTTCGACAACCCGAGGGGCCAAGCTCAACAAGCCCTCCCGAGTCACGGAGACGTTTGTAAGCGTTCCTGGAAGAAAACTCTGATAGTCGCTGATATCCCACGACTTAATGGATGAAGCGATGGCCGTTATCGCGGTCAGTGAGGCCACGAGAGCGAGGCGTGTCCAAGTCATTCGGAGATCGTTACCTCGATCGTCTGCTGGCCTTCAATCACGGCGTCATAGGAGGCCACGACAGCTTCATGCAAGGTGGTTGAAGCCTCGGGCGACGCGCCCCCGGCGGCTCCTCGCGGCGTGTCCAAGATCGCCCGCAGCGATGCAGGCGGAGAGGACAACCGTGCCGTCTCGACGCGCAAACCGCGTTGCGGCCGCCATACGCGTAGATACAACTGGTCGGCCTGGCGCAAGGAATTCAGCGACTCGACTACCCGCGCCGTGTTGAGCCGGCTCGCTTCAAACAACAGCGGCAAGTCGAGCATGTTCAGCGCAGAGCCGTCCGACAAGGTTACTTGCAGCGGCCCTGGAGCGGTAGAGAACGGAGCTTGCCAGGAGATATGCTCCAGCTTCTCGGTCCCGTCCGGCAGTCGCACCACGGCATTCAATTGCAGCGTCTCGCCCGGCTTGATGCGTTCCTTTTCGGCCCAGGCCCGCACGATGCTCGCCCGCCTGTCTTGCTGCCGCACGGAGATCTTCAGGTCAATCGACTCAAGCTCCGGCGAATCCGGCCCGGCCTGCATCACGAAGCCCAACGTCGCCGCCATGTTCAGCGCGGCGATCTGCCCCACGGTCGACGGACCAGCGTACAGTCCATTGAGGCTCAGCGGCGGCAATCCCTTCAGTTCCGCCTGGCCCTCAAAGCGAACCGTCAGGGCGCCGACCTGCCGCTCGGTCGCGTCGATGGCGCTAAAGGAAGCCATCTGCACCAGAAACGGCGTAATCGCGGGATCATCGACGATTTCCAAGTCGTAGGCCAGCTCGGTTCCTTCCGAATCCATGCGAATGCGGAACGGCGTCAACTCCGGCGATTCGCCCAGCGTGCCGATGACGCCGGTGGAGCGGTCGAAATCGATGCTGCCGACAACGCCGCCCGACCCGGCCAACTTAAACGAATTTTGCAAACTCGCCACGGACGCCAACACGCTGGAGCGCATCATCGGCAAGCGCGCCGGACCGCTCGACAAAAACGGGTGTCCAAACGCGTAGACGCGTTCGCCGTCGACGTGGGTCACCGTGCCCGCGGCGTTCACGTTCATGTCGCCGCGTATCAGGCCGACGGTGATCATCGAGCCTGGCTCAATTGGGGAGGCGTCCATGTCGACCTGGCCGCCGCCAATGCCTTGCATGGGACGCAGCCCGAGCGCCCGCAACTGATCGCCGAAAATATCCAGCGTCCTGGGAGAGAATCCGCCAAAGGAAACCGGCGTGGCGATTGCCGTCAGCGCATCCGCCGAGCGCGACACGGGCTCGTGCGGCAGCAGCGTTTCTCCGCGGCCTTGGAGCGCCAGCATCGCCGCCGAGCCGTCCAACGCGGCGCGCTCGGTAGACGCTGCGGCGGTCATATCCGCGATTGGGCGAACCCCCGCGAGAGGGTCCGTCGCAAAAGGAAAGCTGAAAGCGATGGCCCCGGCCAAGCGGCCGTCGATGTAAACCGGGCTGCCGCTCATGCCCGACATCACGCCGGTCTTGGCGATCTGCTCGCCGCTCAAGCGCACGATGATGAGCGATTGCTTGGGACCGACGTTTTCGAGCACGCCGAGCACTTCGACGCCGAACTCTTCGATCTCGGTCCTTTGGAAAACGGTGCGTCCCACGCCCTGCTGGCCGGCACGGACTTCGGACAGCGGATAGAAGTCCTGCGCGGGCGCAAGGGAGGCAGCCGCAAGCAAGATCGAGATGATGAGGGCGCAACGCACGTCGACGTTATTGATTTTACAGCCCTTGAGGCTCCCACGCGCGAGCAGCCGCAGCGCGGAGCGACCGCTGCGACAGCGCGAGGATAGTTGAGCATCTTTGCTAAGGGATCTTCAGGATGAAAATATCAAGACTGAAGAGCGTAATATCAGGAGCGTGCGTTATCTAGATACTGTATTCTCGATGGCCGCTGGAGTGGTTGACGCCATTGGCTGTTTCAATCGTTAGGAATCAGGCCTTCGCGAAAGCGATGTTCGGCTACGGGTGTTTGACCACGGCATTGATGCTGTACGCCTATTTCTCTTTCGCTGTTCTGCGAAGGCCCGACGTGCCGGAGTTTATCACCCGTCTGGGTTCCGCAGAAATGTGGATCTACGTCGCAGGCGCCCATATGTTGACATTTGTCGCGACATTGGCCGGCGGTGGCATGGGAGAGAGGGCTCCGTTGTGGAATCCCCTCATCCCGCCGACTACGAGGTCCATTTTGGTTGGGCGGATCATCCTGCTCGCCGCCACGTGCAATTTCCTTTTCTGGCCCCTGTTCTTCTTGGTGACGCCTGATCCGTGGACGCTTTGGCGGGGCGTCGTAGCTATGCTACTCCTCAGCACGACGTACACGGCGGTGCATTGGGCCTTGCGGCCCGAAAACATTTTTTCCTGGCCTATACTGCGATTCTTGAGTAGCCCCTTGAGTTTCTTGACGACCCTTGAAAGACCCGTTGTGAACAAGGCAATCGCCAGACGCCCCGCGATGCCGTTCGACGCCTGGCTTCAAGAGCTACTGCGATGTTGTGAGCGAGCTGTCACCAGCAAGGGCTTTGTCAACTCCGAATCCCCGGAAGAAGGCGAAATCGATTGCTTGCAGTTCCGAGCTCTTGTACTAGACGATTTGGGCTCAAGAACGTGTGTACTTCGCTACAAGAGACGCATGTCCCGTGACGAGTTCAGGGCGATTCAACGCTTCTTGCGCGCTGTGGCCTCGCTGGATCGGCGGCGGCCGGCCCGAGCCGTGTGGCAAGGAGTTATTGACGAGGCGCGGTCAGTGCTCGCTTTGAAAGGGACGTTAACCAAGGAAAACGCACGGGCTTCGATGGACGGGCGTACCAGTTAGTTTGGACTTAGGGGA
>CAMPKL010000047.1 GCA_946887065.1 uncultured Bryobacterales bacterium | reverse complement strand
CTGGGAGAAGTTTTCCGCAACCGCCAAGAAGTCGCAGACGACGCAATCATAACGGCCCGATTGAAGGGCTTCGGCGGCAAACCGGCTCATCTCCTCAGTGTGGAAACGCTTTACGGCAACGGGTACAGGCGAGATAAGGCCCCCTAGAAGATCCCCAAGAAATGCAGGGGATCGTTTATCGGCAAGCCGTAAATGAAAAGGATAACTTCGCGAGCTGTATTCGCCGCTTCGTTCAACGCCCTCAGGATGTTTCGGATCGGCGAACGCTGCATAGTGAATCTCATGACGTTGATGCAGTTCCCGCAGGGTTTCAAGCGTGCGTATCTGTCCGCCCTTGGTCGTAGGGTGCAAAAAGTTGGGACCGACCCACAGTATCCTCACGGAAGTCGTGTCCTCATCTCAATGGCTCGGGCCCTTCGGCCGGATACTTGCCGAGCAGGAAAACATCTCCCCATGTTTGAATCGTCAACAACCGCCAAAGGCGGTCAGTAGCGTCGATTCGTCCCGATTGGTGCGCGTTGATCAGGCCCTCCAAGGCCTGCCGATCCACCAAGCTCGCCAGGAGGCCGTTGGAGTCTTGCAGCCGTTGGACAACGCCTGCGCCAGACGATCCGCTGAGCCATTCAACAAGCGGAGTCGGGAATCCCATTTTTTTACGATAGATGAGCCTATCGGGAAGCAAGCCTCCCATCGCTTTCTTGAAGATATACTTCCCCTCTCTACCGCGAATTTTCATTTCGTCGGGGACTGTAGTGGAAAATTCGACGAGATGATGATCGAGCATCGGAACACGGCTTTCGATCGAAGCGGCCATGCTCATTCTGTCCTGTTTGCGCAGGAGTTCGGGTAGATATCCGCGCTGATCGGCATGCAACAGGCGCGACAACAGCGTGGGCTGGTCGCGGCCCCAATGCTTCAGATAATTGGCATATACGTTGCCGTCGCCTTGGGCGGTTTTTAGCAACAACGATTTGACCTGGCCCTGCGTAAAGGCACAATAATAATTATCTAAATACAAAGATTCGATGCCGGACTCACGGCCTAGGACGGTATGTCCAAGCTTGCGGCGAACGGAGCCGGTCAACAAAGACGTCGATTCAATTCGCCGTCGCGCGAACGACCGCAACGCTTGGGGAACGATCCCGTAAGCCGATGCCAGCTTGGCGTCACGCAAATAGTGGCGGTATCGAGCGTAGCCCGCGAATAACTCATCCGCGCCTTCTCCCGTGAGCACGACCTTAACGCGACTGGCGGCCAACCGAGACACGAAGTAGAGAGGAATGCTGGATGGCCACGTGATCGGTTCATCTTCTTGATAAGTCAATCTCGGCAACGCCGCGAAGAACTCATCTTTGCTGACTGTGACTTCATGATGCTTACTGCCGATGTGTTCGGAAACGTCGCGCGCGAATTGCAGTTCGCTGTACGCCGCTTCGCTGTAGCCTACAGAGAAGGTTTCGACGGGCTCGTCGCGAAGGCGCTTCATCACGGCGGCGATAACGCTCGAATCGACGCCTCCGCTCAGGAACATGCCCAACGGCACGTCGCTCATCAGCCGCAGCTGAACGGACTGCTCGACCAGCCTCCGGCACTCCTGCGACAGCCGCAGCTCCGTGTCCTCTCCTTGTTGAGCCTCAGCGGTGGGAATATCCCAAAATCGGTGCGTGGCGACATTCCACCCGTCGCCGCTCCACCGGACAGACATCGTGTGTCCAGGAGGCAGTTGTCGAACTCCCGCGAACAGAGTTGAGTCGTTTTCAAGATACCCAAAGGCCAAGTATTCGGCGATCATCGATTGATCCGCTCGCGCCGATACCGCGGGATGCCGGAGCAGTGTTTTAATCTCGGAGCCGAAGACAAATTGACGGCCGTCGAACCAGTAGTACAGCGGCTTGATGCCAAGCCGGTCGCGCGCCAAAAAGAGAGATTGCTTGCTGCTGTCCCAGATGGCGAAGGAGAACATCCCGCGGAACAACTCGACGCAACCGGTCCCATAATGCCGGTAGGCGTGGAGGATGGTTTCGGTGTCGCAGTGACTCGAGTACACACAGCCCCCCGCTTCAAGCGCGGGCCGCAGGTCGCCGTGATTGTAGACTTCGCCGTTATAGACGATGACCGCTTTGCGGTCGGGGCTGTACATCGGCTGAGCGCCGCCGTTTAGGTCAATGATGCTCAGGCGGCGGTGGCCCAGCGCAACGAATTGATCGTGGAAGTAGCCGAAGCCGTCCGGCCCGCGGTGGATGATCGAATCGGTCATCCGCGTAAGCACGGAGTCCGGCGGCGGCGCATCCCCTGGCGTTTTTAAATATCCGGCGAAACCGCACATTCGATGTCAGCCATGCCTGAGGCGATCCAGCATCCGCACTCAAAGAGCCGATACAGCGGAAGTCGTCAGGTTGTCGGCAATCGCGCCAGCGAGGTTGATAATGGGCCTGTTTGACGAAACTAGGCGTTCAGCATCCTCGGCGGACGGCCTCTGCGTTACAACTATTTGGTCCACACTTGCGAGAAACTGATCAAAATCAGAGTCGAGCAAGCGGGCGATATGAGGAATCGCATCCAGAAGAAAGTTGCGGTTACTGCCGTAAATATCGTCTAAGCGTATATGCGGGTCATAAACGCGAACGTCCATGCCTTTACCGATCAGCCGCTCCAATAAGACGATGACAGGACTTTCTCGTAGATCGTCCGTGTTCTCTTTGAAGGAAAGGCCAAAGACGCCGATTCGTCCACCGGGCGATTCAACCACCTGCCGTATGCCGCGCTCCAAATGGGCATCATTACTCGGGAGCGCAGAGCCTAGCAAAGGTAACTT
Source organism: uncultured Bryobacterales bacterium (assembly GCA_946887065.1). Next base: position 9,326 of record CAMPKL010000047.1, on the reverse strand, counting down.
GAGATCCAACCGCGAGGCTCGATAATTGAGCGCGCGCAGGTCTTTCGGCAAGCACGACCCGCCGAAAGCGGGGCCAGGTTTCAAGTAGGCTTTCGAGATATTCAGCTTGTCGTCCAGGCAAAGGGTCTGCATTACTTCCGCGCCATTGACTCCCAGCGAGCTTGAGAGCGCTTCCACTTCGTTTGCAAAACAGATCTTAACGGCGTGGTAGGCGTTACATGCGTACTTGATCATCTCAGCCGTTCGAAGGGAAACGGCGGACACGGAACAGTCGATCGGATCGTACAGAGCTGCAATCTTAGACGCCGCGGGTTCGTCCCCTCCGACCACAATGAGCGCGGGTTCTAAGAAGTCTCGTACGGCGCTGCCTTCTCGGAGGAACTCGGGATTGCTGCCGACGGACACGTGCTTCAGGTGCGCCAGCGGCGCAATGACGACTTCCTCACAAGTTCCGGGGAAGACAGTGCTCCGAATCGCGATCACATACTCTTTGGGATTCGCTTCGAGTGCAGCTTTGAATTCGAGTACGACTCGACGAAGCTGATCGAGGCCCAGGTTCCCATTGGCCTCTGAAGGAGTTCCGACACAGACAAAAGCAATGTCGGTCGCCGCAATGGCTTCGGCCGGCGATGTTGTCGCTCGGAGCCGGCCCTGCGCGACCACGTCACGAACGATCTCGTCGAGGGACGGCTCGAAAAAAGGCGCCCGGCCGGCGTTGACGCTAGCAACCTTTTGAGGGTCGAGGTCAATCCCGACGACCTGATGACCTAGCCGTGCAAAGCAAGCCGCGGTGACGCATCCAATGTATCCCAGACCAAATACAGCTACAGCCATGACGTTTAGTCCAGAATTATCACAGATCGCCGGAAATGTCGCCCCTAAGGGAAGACCGTAAGAGTCAGCTGAGGCGCCCCTGGTATACTCGGAGTCTAGCAGCCGTTCTGCCTCGGGGGCGGTTCCCGTAGGATGGAGCCGGGCGAGCACCCGATTGGAGAGGACACGGTGGCGATTCGGCCGACGGTATTGTGCGTGGTGGGGGCTCGTCCCAACTTCATCAAGGCATCCGCTCTTCTGACCGAACTCAACCGGGCTCCGGCCCTCGGCTACAAGCTGGTCCACACCGGTCAACACTATGACGACCGCATGTCGGGCCAGTTTTTCCAACAGTTGGGGATTCCGCAGCCCGATCTGAACCTAGGCGTCGGATCGGGATCGCATGCCGTTCAAACAGCTCGCGTGATGGAGGCTTTCGAGCCGGTATTGATCCAAGAAAAGCCGGCGATGGTCGTCGTCTTTGGCGACGTTAATTCGACCATCGCCTGCGCCTTGACGGCAGTCAAGCTGGGCGTACCGGTCGCGCACGTCGAAGCCGGATTGCGAAGCTTCGATCGCACAATGCCGGAAGAGATCAACCGCGTTCTGACCGATGCCATCTCCGATTTGCTGTTCACGACTGAACAAAGCGGCTCCGAGAATTTGCAGACGGAAGGCGTCCCGAGTGAAAAGATCAAGTTCGTCGGGAACGTCATGATCGACACGCTCCTTTCCCATCGCTCGAAGGCTGAAGAGTCGTCCATTCTTGCAACCTTCGGAGCGGAGAAACACGGCTACGCGCTGCTCACGCTCCATCGGCCAGCCAATGTGGATTCGGCTGAAACGCTGAAGGGCTTGCTGGATGCGATGCAAGAACTGGCGCGCGTGTACCCCGTCATATTCCCCTGTCATCCTCGAACTCTCGCCGTGATTGAGCAGCACGACCTGTTGGGGCGCGTGGATCAAGACGGCGCGCTCAAACAGGGGAGAATTCGCGTTTGCGCTCCCCTGGGTTACCTGGATTTCATCAAGCTCGTGGCCGACTCAAGACTGGTCTTAACCGATTCGGGCGGTCTGCAAGAGGAAACCACCATTCTCGGCGTGCCCTGTCTGACGTTGCGGGAGAATACGGAGCGGCCCGTCACTGTCACTCACGGCACCAATGAGATTGTGGGCGTTTCCAGAGAGCGCATTGTGGAATCGGGCTTGAGGAAACTGAACGGACGGCCAGAGATCTCGAAAGCGCTCCCGCCGCTGTGGGACGGCCACGCTTCGGAACGGATCGTCGCCCACCTCGCAAGCGCCTTGGCATGAGCCTCGGGACTGGAGCGCTCTACTTGGCCAGTCACCCACAAGACGAGTCCCGCCTCAAGTCCGCCGGCATCCTCCTCATTTCTGCCGCCTTCCCGCCAGCGGCGGAGGCCGGCACGGCTCGCATGCTCCGCTTTACGCGTTGGCTTAGTGAGTGGGGTTGGCGATTCCGCGTCGTCACGATGGATCCGCTCCCCGGCAGAAGCGACTTGAACCTAATGGCGCATCTCCCGGAAGAGATCAGAATACGGAGTTCAGCAGCCGTTTATCCGCTGCGGACAGCGGCCAAGTGGCGCAACCGCCTCCGGCCGCGGGCCAACGGACAGGGGACGACGGGGAACGCGCCTGCCGCGAAGAGTCCAGCCCCTCCTTCCCGGCTTCAGGATCTAGCATTCGCAGCATTCGCAACGCCGGATACCGAGATTGGTTGGTTCCCTTCAGCGTTGCGGAACGGCCTGCGACTGTGCTCGCCGGACCGGCCGGCATGGATCATCTCTTCGGGCCCGCCTCACACTGCTCACCTGGTTGCGCGGGTTCTCAAACTCGCCACCGGAGTACGATGGCTAGCGGACCTGAGAGATCCGTGGGCGAGCGGCGCCTGGAACCGCACGGGCACGAGCGGCCCCCTTGCAAGGGGCCTGAACTTGCGAGAGGAGCGGGGCATGGTGCGCAATGCCGACGCCATTGTGCTCAACACGGATGCGCTTTTGGGCAGTTTTCGCGAACGGTATCCACAGTTCGCCGACAAGATGTCGTCCATCCCGAACGGTTATGACGGCACCCTGGCTAGTTCGCCTTGCTTGACGGTAAATCGCGGCAGACCGATCCGAATTCTGCATGCCGGCGCGCTCTACAGCCAGCGGAGTCCGGCTGCCGCGCTCCAAGCGCTCGCGGAACTCATCATCAGCGGCGAGGCGGCGCACGATTCGGTCGAGTTTGTATTCCTCGGGTCAGCCAGCGAAGATCTAGATCTGCCGGGAATGGTAGCCCGCCTCGGCCTGCAGAACTGCGTTCGGATCCTGCCCTCCGTCTCCAAGCAGGAGGCGATTGAGCTCATGCGGCAGGCTGATATGCTGTTGCTTATCCAGCCTCAGGCTCCGCTGCAAATCCCCTCCAAGGTGTTCGACTATCTAACAGTCGGGAAGCCGGTTTTGGCGCTGCTTGACGAAGGTGCGACGGCCGACTTGGTCCGCCGCTCCCGCATCGGCTTGATCGCGGCTCCGAATGACGTGGAACAGATCAAGGGGCTCCTGCTTCGACTGATCCAGCGCGACTATGTAACCACACCGGACTGGGATTACCTCAGCAGGTTCTCAGGCGAGAGTCTGTCGCGGCAACTAGAGCAGCGCCTGCTGTCTCCCCGATGAGGTTTCGGTGGGAGTAGCTGGGCGGCGCGGGCGAAGAGGAGGACCACCCTTCTGAGCGAGAGTGTTTGGCTGACGATTCTGGCGGTCGGGTCCGTGCACATCGCGTACGTCGCGATCGTTTACCCGTTGGGGATTGCTCTACTTGCCCGCCTACGCGCGGTCCCCGTCCGGGGCCAAGCGTCAGAACCGACAGTCTCCATCTTAATGCCCGTCAGAAACGGCGCCCGTTGGCTCCGCCAAAAACTCCAATCGATCGATGCCCTTGACTATCCGCCGGATCGCGTCGAGATCATTGTCGTTGCCGACGGCTGCAAGGACGAGACTGCGGCCATCGCGCGGTCGGCTGCAATCAAGGCTCCAATAACCGTCCTGGAATTGCCGCCAAGCGGAAAGTGGGCCGCGCTCAACGAGGCGATGGCGGCCGCGTCTGGGGAGATGCTTTTGTTCACCGACGTCCGCCAGTTGATCGAGCCGGCAGCACTACGACGGCTCGTCGAATGCCTAGCAGACCCGGATGTGGGGGCCGCCAGCGGCGAGTTGGTCATTGGTACGGGGCGCGGGGCTGAAGAACGCAGTTCGGGCCTCTATTGGACCTACGAGAAGTGGATTCGCAAGAACCAGAGTCTACTCTGGACTATGCCTGGAGCGACCGGAGCGATTTACGCTATGCGTCGCGAGTCCGTGAAGCCGATGCCGCCGTATTGTCTCAATGATGATGTCTACCTGCCGCTGCTCACGGCGTTGAAAGGACAGAGAATCGTTCTGGAGGGCCGCGCGCGCGCGTTCGATGAGCCGACGTCCCTGAGTCAAGAGTTCGCCAGAAAGGTTCGCACTCAGGCCGGAGTGTATCAACTAGTCGGATATTTCCCGCAGCTTCTGTTGCCCTGGAACCCTGTCTTTTTCCATTTCACGTCACACAAACTGGGACGTCTGCTGATGCCGTTTTCTCTCATTGCCGTATTCATTTCCAGCGGCTTGAGTGGTCATCCGGTTGCGCGGGCTGTCTTCGCCGGTCAGTGCATCTTTTGGGCATTGGCTGTCGGCGATGTTTGGATTTCCGACCGGAATCCCGTGAAGCGGATTTCTTCTCCCATTCGAGCTTTTGGAACATTGCAACTTGCGGCGCTCTGTGCGGTCTCGATTTTCGTGCGGCCCGCAAAGACATTCTGGAGCGAGGTCCGCAAAACATGAGGGCGGGATGGCCCAGACTCCGCCGCTCGCTGCTCTACGTTCTGGCGACTTTTGGTCTGGTCGTCGTGATCGTAATGGCGACACCGTTGGTGATCTGGTGGGCCGGGCTGCTTGGAGGTCCCTGGACCGACCGCGGCGGCGGAACTTTGATCGTTCTCGCCGGCGACTCGATGGGGGGAGGAATTATAGGAGAGAGATCTTATCTGCGGGTTCGATACGCGGTGATGGCGTACCGCCAGCATCATTACGACAAAATACTGCTCACAGGTGACGTGGAAACCACCGAAGAAATGGCGTCGTTTCTTAAAGCCTATGCGATTCCGGCGGACCACATTGTCTTGGAAACATCTTCTACCAGCACCCGTGAGAGCGCGGTCCATACGGCGGCCTTACTCGCGCGGGAGTCCGGCGACACGAGCGCGGCCTTGCTGACGAGCGACTTCCACATGTATAGGTCACAGCGGGCGTTTGCGCGGGCGGGGGTGATCGTCCGAACCCAACCGATTCCGGACTGCGGCAAGCGCGGTCAAAGATGGCATGGACGCTGGGATGCCTTCCAGGACCTCGTGGTAGAGTCAGTCAAGATCGCCTACTACGGGGTTCGAGGCTGGATCTAGCTGCGGGGATGAACAAAAGGCGAGTCCTGCTCATGGTCCGAGGTCTCACCCTGGGCGGCAGCGAGCGACAAGCCGCCGTCGTGGCGGCAGGTCTGGATAGAAGCCGCTTCGAGTGCCATGTGGGCTGTGTTCATCCCGAAGGTATTCGCGCTAACGAGTTGCGCGCTTCGGGTATCCCGATTCACGCTTTCCCACTCCGCAGTCTGCGAAAGCCCGGTACGTTGCTGGAAGGCTTGCGTTTCACGCGCTTCATCCGCAAGAACCGAATCGACCTAGTTCACACGTTCGACCCGCCGATGAATGTCTTCGGCGTGCCTTTCGCTAGGCTGGCCGGCACCTGCCGCGTCCTATCCAGCATGCGCTCACATCGGGAATTGGTAACCCCCGGCATGCGCCGCCTATTGCGCTTCAGCGACAGGCTGGCACACAGCGTGGTCGTCAATTGCGATTCGGTTCGACGGCAGTTGATTGCCGAAGACGGCGTTCCAAGCGATCACATCCAGCTGTGTTACAACGGCATCGACACGGACGCGTTTCATCCGCGAGAGCGCGGACCAATTCCAGAGTTCGGGAAGTCGTCATTGGTAATCGGCACAGTCTGCGCGTTGAGACCAGAGAAAGGGCTGATTACGTTAGTCGACGCTTTCGCTCAAGTTTGCGCGGACAGAACGGATCTGCTCCTTGGAATCGTCGGCAGCGGACCTGTATTGCGGGAGCTTCAAGATCGAGCAACAAATGCCGGCTGTATAGAGCGGGTTATTTTCGTGCCGGAAAGTTCGGATGTCCCGCGATTCCTTCGTGCCATGGATATCTTCGTGCTCCCTTCCCGCTCCGAGGCGCTTTCGAACTCGTTGATGGAAGCGATGGCTTGCGGATGTGCGCCGATTGCTTCACGGGTCGGCGGCAACGTCGAACTAGTTCAGCATAACCACACAGGGCTGCTGTTTGAGCCGGGCGATCCCCGGGATCTTGGCGTTCAGTTGGAACTGCTGACGCGAGACGCCGCGCTTCGCCGACGACTCGCGGATGCGGCCGCGTCGCGGATTCGAACTGAGTTCTCTCTGGCGGCATCAGTGGACCGAATGTCTTCGATTTATTCGGCGGCCTTGGAGTAACGGGCGCTATCGCTAGATGCCAAGACGCATAGGAATGTCCGAGGCGGTATTTCGCCTGCGCCAGGAGGTACATAACCTCCGCGGTTATTTGCGCCCTCCAAGGCTCCCGCAACGGTCATTCTCCGCGGAGATGGTTCCCCTGTTGCCCGAAGGCTCCGCTACGGCGGCAGCTCTCGCTGGAACTCCCTATGCATCGTCAATCGTGACGCTGGCGAATCGGCTGTTGGAACATCGATTCCCTCTCCTAGGCTTGGAGATCGAGACCGGCCGTGAGATTGCTTGGAACCGGGATTACGTGACGGGAAAACAGTGGGCCGGTTCGGACTTCCTCCGGCGGATCCCCTACCTGGACAGCTCGCAAGTCGGCGACCACAAGGTTGTCTGGGAACTCAATCGCCACCAGCACCTCGTCGTCTTGGCCCAGGCCTGGCTTTTCACTCGCGATCACACCTATTTGAACGAGATTGAGGAGGTAGTGATTGATTGGTCGGCTAGGAACCCCTATGCGCGGGGTCTACAGTGGACCAGTGCGCTGGAATGCGCTTTTCGAGTCTTGTCGTGGTTGTGGGTCTGGCAATTGGCTGGTTCGGAGCTGAGCGAGAGGAGCCGCCGAGTCCTCCTCGAATCGATCTGGCAACACGGCGTCTTCTTGGAGCGAAATCTCTCCACTTACTTCTCGCCGAACACACATCTGCTCGGCGAAGCGGCTGCGCTCCATGCGATCGGACGCCTATTCCCGTCTTTGCCTCGCGCGGAGCGGTGGCGCGAGATTGGCGGGCGAATTGTATCAGAAGAGATGGACCATCAGGTCCGCGCGGACGGCAGTCACTTCGAGCAATCATCCTACTATCACGTTTATGCCTGCGACTTCTTCTTGTTCCACGCCCTTTTGACGGAGGCGCCGCAGTCTTACCACGATCGCCTAATGAAGATGGGCGAATACCTCTGGAGCTTGCTCGGTCCGGCGGGCCAGATCCCGTTGATGGGCGACGATGACGGCGGGAGGCTCTTCCATCCTTATGGCGACCGCGCGAAATTCGGTCGCGGAACATTGGCGGCGCTCGGCCGTTACCTCCGAAGAGAGGAATGGCGCAACTATCGGGACGCCTCGGCGGAGATCGCCGCCTGGTGGCTGGGGCCGGATTCAATTGGAGCGTCCCATCAATGGCGTGACTGTCTTGAGAGCCGTTGTTTTGCGGACGCCGGCGTCGCCACGATAGTGCACGATTCAGTCCAAATCATTGTGGATGTCCGGGCTTTCGGCGCTCTGCGTTCAGGCCACAGCCACGAGCATGCCCTCAACCTGATCGTGCGGGTCGGCGAAGAAGAACTCTTAACGGACCCTGGCGCCTATACATACACCGGCGACCCACGTTGGCGCGAGATCTTTCGTTCGGGCGCGATGCACAACACGGTGCGTATCGGGACACAGCGTCAAGCCCAACCGCACGGCCCCTTCGGCTGGCAAGAACTGCCCCGCTGTCAGATCACGGCGGCGACCGCGACGAGGATCGAGGGCGTTTGCGAGTACGCCGGGTTCAGCCACCGCCGTGTCGTGGAGTACAGCCGCGACACAAAGACGGTCGCCGTCACGGATACGATTCAGGGACCCGCGGTCAACACGCGCCTCGAACAACACTGGCATCCAGGTGTCTCCGTAGAGCGAGAATCCTCCGGAGGTTTCCGGTTGGGTAGGGGAGCAAAGCTAACTTTTCCGCCAGGATCAGATATCTCTCTTTCGCGTGGGGGAGATCTTGGTTGGATCTCCGCTGCGTACGGGACGAAGACGGAGGCGGATTGGATTTGCCACAGCCGCGAAGGGGCCTTGCCTGCCACGCTTCGGGCGACGATCGAAATTGACTGACCTGGCGGAGCCTAAGCTACTTCGGTTGCTCCGGAAACCATACGGCGAATTGTTGAAATGTTGTCGCCAGGCCTCAAGGTCGGATCGGAATCATTGGGTTTTTCGAAGGTTTCAAACAGCGGTGCATGAATCCTTCTTCGCAACGCCGGCACGTAGCGTTTCAGGGTTAGCCGAAGCGCGAAGTTCATGCAGTAAATAGGCTTGCTGAGCGAATCGAGCGGCGCCGCGGAGCCCTGCTGTGAGGTTTCGAAATCCAACCGCCGTAGGTGGTCGCCGACTAATAGTTCGAGTCTGCGCGCTCGCGCGGGATCTAAACGGTTCTTCCAACGATCCACAGGGGCGAATCCGGCGGCTGTACCCTCGGACTGAAATGAGGTGTTCGGCTTGGACACGGAGCCGATCGCGGTTTTGGCGATGTAGGCCGGATCGAGCTGATGACCGATGAATTCTCCAATGGCCGCAAGCGTGGCCTCGTAATCGCCGACCAGCCTGTGATATGCAACCTCCAGGTACTGGTTCGCGCGGATATTCCGTTTCGCCCGCAAGCCTCTTTGCGTAATCCATTCCCAATAGACGCCCGCCGCGATTTCAGGACAGGTTCGATGCCAAGGCAACGGCTTGATCCAACCCTGTCCCGCCATCGAGGTAGCCACATCGCGCCCGTCCCGGACAATGTGAATGATCTTGGCGTCAGGGAACGAAGCGAGCAACTCCGGCAGATAGAGTATATTCTCGGGACTGCAGTCGGACCAACGTGTCGCCCCTTGACTGGAGCAAATCTCTTCCATGAGGACGCGCAGAAAATCCGCGGCGGTTCTGCATTCGGCCATCGTTCGTTGGCGGATCACGTCCGCGTCCACTCCGGAACGGAGATAGTACTCGCTCGAAAGCCAGAGAGACAGGAACTCTTCTCGAAGTTCCGCGGTTCGAAGGTCACCGAATTTGGGACCCAAGACGTTGATAACGTGGGTCTCTGTTCGGTAAATCGCGAAGCCGCCGGCTGACAGGAGGATGTGGTAGAGCCACGTCGTGCCGGACCGAGGGCTGC
>CAMPKL010000046.1 GCA_946887065.1 uncultured Bryobacterales bacterium | reverse complement strand
CCGGTTCGCCACTTCTACAAACTGCATGACTTCATCACCATGCGGCATATCGAGAACATGGCCAAGATCACGCTGGCCACCGGTCTAGTCGTGTTCTACGGCTACTTGACCGAGTTGTTCTTTGGCTGGTATTCGGCCAACGAATACGAGCAGTACATGGTCCAGAACCGCATGTTCGGACCTTACTGGTACATGTACTGGACGCTGATCTTCTGCAATGGCCTGACGCCTCAGTTGCTTTGGTTCCGCAAAGTACGGCGCAACCTGGTGGTGCTGTTCGTGATCTCGCTGATCGTCAATGTCGGCATGTGGCTGGAGCGCTTCGTCATCGTCGTGACGAGCTTGCACCGCGACTTCTTGCCGTCGTCGTGGGATATGTTCTTCCCCACCTTCTGGGATTTCGCTGTGTACATCGGAACGATCGGACAGTTCGTTTTATTGTTCTTCTTGTTCCTGCGCTTTGTGCCGATGATCGCGATGTTTGAAATGAAGCATCTGACGCACAAGAGCGAACAGATAAAGCAAGGGTAAGGAGGCGCGAGACGATGAGCAATCTGTTCTGCATCGCGGCCGAGTTTGACGACGAGCACAAGTTGCTCGAAGCGTGTCATCGGACGCGTCAAGCCGGCTACAGGAACATCGACGCCTACACGCCTTTCGCCGTACACGGGATACGCGAGGCTCTGGGACACCCAGCGACGAAGATGCCTTGGGCCGTCTTTGCCGGCGGACTGCTCGGCATGACCATCGGTTTCGGCCTGTGCTATTGGGTTTCGGTCCTGGAGTTGCCCTACAACATCGGCGGCCGTCCGCTGAACTCTTGGGTGTCGTTCATCCCCGTCACGTTTGAGTGCACGATCTTACTCTCAGCGTTCGTGTCGGTGTTCGGCATGTTCGGCATGAACGGCCTGCCGCTGCCGAATCACCCGATGTTCAACAATCCGTCGTTCCTGCGGGCCAGCCAGGACCGCTTCTTTTTGGTTGTGGAGTCCGATGATCCGAAGTTTGAGCCTTCGAAGGTCTCGGCATTTCTCGAAACTTTGAATCCGCTTGAGGTAAGGGAAGTTGAGGACGAATAGTACCTACGCAAAGCGGTTCTTGCTCGCCGCGGCGGCCATTGCGGCGTTCGGAATCTCGGCCTGCCGGCAGGATATGCACGACCAGCCGAAGCTGCAACCGCTTGAGCGGAGCAGTTTTTTTAGCGACCAGCGGGCCTCGCGGCCGCCGGTGGACGGCACGGTTGCACGCGGCGAACTGCACGAGGACGCCTTGCTCTATACGGGCTTCGAAAACGGCGAGTTGGCGACGGAGTTTCCGTTCCCCGTCACACGAGCAGTGATTGAACGCGGCCGGCAGCGTTTCGATATCTACTGTTCTCCGTGCCACGGCCAGGTGGGCGACGGCTTGGGCGCCGTCGTGCAGCGCGGCTTCCAGCGGCCGCCGTCCTATCACATTGATCGGTTGCGGGAAGCGCCGGTCGGCCACTTCTACAACGTCATTACCAATGGCAAGGGTCGGATGTACAGCTTCAACGACAGGATTCAACCGAACGATCGCTGGGCCATCGCGTCCTACATTCGCGCGCTGCAACTGAGCCGCCAAGTGAACGTGAATGACCTGCCGCCGGCCGTGGTCGCGGAGTTGAACGCGGAGGCCGCCCAATGAGCACGCAGGGAACCAACGCCGATCTGGCCGGCTTGCAGACCAAGGCGCTCATTGTCGGAGCGGTAGGCATCGCCGCGGCTGCCGCCGGCTTTGCGATCGACGCCGACCAGTTCTACCGTTCCTATTTGACCGGCTACCTATACTGGCTTGCTCCGACTCTGGGCTGCCTCGGCTGGACGATGATCTACCACTTGACCGCCGGCAGTTGGGGCGTCCCGGCTCGGCGTATCTGGGAGTCCGGCGGGAAAACCATGCCGCTGATGGGACTGCTCGTCATTCCCGTCTTGCTGGGCATGCAAACGCTGTTCCCTTGGGCGCGCCCGGAAGCCGTGGACGACGTGATCATTCAAGCCAAAACGGCCTACCTGAACCAGCCGTTCTTCTTCGTCCGCGTAGCCTTCTACATTGTCCTTTGGAGCGCCATTGGCTTCCTATTATCGCGCTGGTCCCTACAGCAAGATGCCGAGGGTCCCCAACCCGCGATCCGCAAGCTGCGGTTCCTCAGCGGCGCCGGCTTGGTGCTGATGGCCTTGTCCCTTACGTTCTTCTCGGTCGACTTCGTCATGTCGCTCGATCCGCATTGGTTCTCGACGATTTTCGGCTTCCTGTTTGCCGTGTCGGATCTGCTGACGGCGATGGCCTTCACGGTACTGGCGGTTCGCTTCTTGGAGAAGACGGACTCGCTCAGGAAGCTCGTGAACGTCAATACCTATCATGATTACGGCAATCTCTTGCTGGCCTTCATCATGCTGTGGACGTACATGAATTTGTCGCAGTTCCTGATCATCTGGTCGGGCAACACCCAAGAGGAAGCGCCCTGGTATCTGCAACGCATGAACGACGGATGGCTGGTCATCTCGCAAGCCTTGATCGTTTTTCACTTCGCCCTGCCGCTTCTTTTTCTCCTGACGCGATGGACGAAGCGGGTCCCCGTCCGGCTGACTTTTGTGGCCGTGTGGATCCTCTTCATGCGCTATGTCGACTTGTATTGGCTGACGCAACCGAGTATGTCCCACGGCGCCGGAGTGCATCTGCACTGGATGGACCTGGCGGTTTTGATCGGCATAGGCGGTCTGTGGGTCGGCGTCTTCGCCATGCATTTGAAAGACAAGCCGTTGCTCGCCTCGAACGACCCGCGGTTGGCTGAAGTACTGGAAATTGCTGGAGGACATCACTAATGGCGAACTTCTCCCCCACGCATGACCACGAACGGTCCGATGCGCAGGTCCGTCCCATCGCCGCCTTTTTGGTGTTCATGTTCTTCAGCGTTCTGTTCGCCTACGGCGTGATCACGATTTTGTTTGAGTACTTCACTCAGCGCCACGTGTCGAAGTACGGCAATCCGGTGCAGTTCGGCATGCCCGGGGCACAAAGCGGGGCGCCGCAGTTGCAGGTCGTTCCCGGGCTGGATCTGCGCGAAATGCGCGCCGAAGAGGCGGAACAATTGGATGGTTACGGCTGGGTGGACCAGAGTCAGGGACTCGTGCATGTCCCCATCGAGATAGCCATTGACATGCTTCTCGAACAGGGCGTGCCGGCGCGCGGCGCTGACGCTGCGGAATAGTTGTCTCGGCGGTTGATCGAGGGTTTAAAAGGAGGGTTATCGAATTGAAATTACGGCAAATCTTAATGCTGAGTCTCGCGCTCATGACCCTCCCGCTTTTCGCGAACGAAGATCCGCCGACTCCAGCCGGAGCCTTGCCGCCGGGGCTGGAAAACGTCGGCTTCGACCAGAACCTTGGCCGCCAAGTCGACCTGAATCTCGAGTTCACCGACTCAACCGGAAAGAAGGTTCGCCTCGGCGATTACTTCGGCGACAAGCCGGTCGTCCTGTCGCTCGTCTACTACGAATGCCCGATGCTCTGCACCATGGAGCTGAATGGGTTGGTCAAGGCGCTGCGCGCCATCTCGCGGTTCCAGCCGGGCGAAGATTTTGAATTGGTCACGGTCAGTTTCGATCCTGGCGAAACCCCCGAGTTGGCCGCCAAGAAAAAAGCGGAGTACCTTGGGGCCTATCGCCGCGAGGGCGCCGAAGACGGTTGGCATTTTCTAGTCGGCGAAGAATCGCAGATTCACGCCTTGGCCGACGCTGTGGGGTTCCGCTACGAGTACGACAAGGCTACCGATCTCTATCGCCACGCCAGCGGCATCGTGACGTTGACGCCCGACGGGCGGGCCTCGCGATACCAGTTTGGAGTGGAGTACTCGGCCCGCGATTTACAGTTCGCGCTGATCGAAGCATCGGAGAACGGCATCGGCTCTTTGGCGGACGCGGCCATGCTTTATTGCTTTCACTACGACCCGGCGACGGGCAAGTACGGACTGGTGATCATGAACACGGTCCGGGTTTTCTCCGCGCTCACGGTTCTGCTGCTGGCCGGGTTCATGACGATTAATTTTTTACGGGATCGCCGCCGCGCGCGGGCGACTGCTTAGCGGGACGGAGGCGGACGAGAAAAACGCATGTGGGAGACGCTTTTCAGGGATTTCAGTTTTTTCCCCGAGTCAGGCAGCGCGCACGCCGGGCAGGTCGATCTGCTCTACCTATTTTGCGTGGCGATGGCCACCTTCTTCACCGTCATGATCCCGGCGGTGATGGTATTCGTAGCCATCAAGTTCAAGCGCAAGTCAGACGACGAGATACCCAAGCCGGTACACGGATCCTTGCCTTTGGAAATCGCCTGGTCGGTTATACCGTTCGTCGTGACGATGGTTTTGTTCGCTTGGGGCGCCTGGTTGTTTTTTGATTACTCCAGCCCGCCGCCCAATTCGCTGGACGTTCATGTAGTCGGCAAGCAGTGGATGTGGAAGGTCCAGCACCCGGAAGGGAAGCGCGAGATCAATCAACTTCACGTTCCCGTCAATCAGCCGATCCGCTTGATCATCACTTCCGAGGACGTGCTGCACAGCTTTTACCTCCCGGTGTTTCGCATCAAGCGCGACGCCGTTCCGGGCCGCTACCAAACGATGTGGTTCGAGGCCAACAAGACGGGCGAGTTCCATTTGTTCTGCGCCGAATACTGCGGCACGGAGCACTCGCTGATGATCGGTTCCGTCATCGTCATGTCGCCCGAGGAATATGACCTGTGGCTGCAAACCGATGACCAGGACGGCACTGAAACTCCCGTTGCGGCCGGGGAGCGCTTATTCTCGGAGCTGCGCTGCAATAGTTGCCACAACGGCGCCGGGGGGAACGGTCCTTCGCTCGATTCCCTCTATCTATCCCAGGTGGCGTTTACCGACGGCACGACCGGCATCGCCGACGAGTCGTATATCCGCGAATCGATCGTCGACCCCCGCCAACATACGGTCGCCGGCTTTGGTCCGATGATGCCCACATTCCAAGGGCAGGTGAGCGAAGAGCAGGTATTTGAGTTGATTAGTTACATCAAGACGCTAGGCGTCGAATAGAGGAGTCAGAAGAAGATGGATACAACATCAAGCTCCTTACCTCTCACAGAGAAGCCCAAGCCGAATTACTTGACGGCGACTTACGGCATCAAATCGTGGCTGCTGACGCTGGATCACAAGCGCATCGGCATACTCTACATCATCACGCTGACGACGTTCTTCATGATGGGCGGAGTCTACGCCGCCTTAATCCGGCTTGAGCTGCTTACGCCGGCCGGCGATCTGTTGAGCTCCGAATCCTACAACCGTACTTTTACGGGTCACGGCGTATTGATGGTGTTCTTCGTCTTGGTCCCGCTCATCCCGGCCACGATGGGCAACTTCCTGCTGCCGTTGATGATCGGTGCTCGAGACGTTGCCTTCCCGCGATTGAATTTGTTGAGTTGGTATCTGCTCGTAATGGGCGGATTAACGGCAGCGGGCGCTATATTAACCGGCGGCGTCGACACGGGTTGGACGTTCTACGCGCCGCTCTCAAGCCGCTACGCGAACGGCGCCGTCTTGGTAGCCATTGTCGGAGCATTTATTGCCGGCTTCTCGTCGATCCTGACCGGCTTGAACTTCGTCATCACCATCCACAAGATGCGCGCTCCGGGATTGACCTGGTTCCGCCTGCCCTTGATGGTCTGGGCGTTGTACGCCACCAGCTTGATTCAAGTTTTGGCCACGCCTGTGGTAGCCATCACGCTTACGCTGCTGGCGCTTGAGCGCCTCTTCGGCGTCGGTATCTTCGATCCGGCCCTGGGCGGCGATCCGATTCTGTTCGAGCACATGTTCTGGTTCTACTCGCATCCTGTGGTCTACATTATGATCTTGCCGGCATTCGGCGTCATGAGCGAGGTCATCGCCTGCTTCAGCAAGAAGGCGATTTTCGGCTACAAGATCATCGCCTACTCCTCGTTGGCGATTGCGGCTTTAGGCTTCATCGTTTGGGGCCACCACATGTTCGTCAGCGGACAGTCCGCCTATCTGGGCTTGGTCTTCTCTTTGCTGACCATGCTGATCGCGATTCCCACTGCAATCAAAATCTTCGGTTGGCTCGCCACGATGTGGGGCGGCTCGGTTCAGTTGTCGACCCCCATGCTCTATTCGATGGGTTTCATCGGGCTATTCACTATCGGCGGTCTGACGGGAATCTTCCTAGCTGCCATGGGTCTGGACGTTCACGTCCATGACACCTACTTCATCGTCGCCCACTTCCATTACGTGATGGTCGGCTCGGCCATCATGGGTTACATGGCGGCTTTGCATTTCTGGTGGCCGAAGATGTTCGGGCGCATGTATCCCCAGGGCATGGCCAAGGTAGCGGCCGTCCTCGTGTTCCTCGGCTTCAATCTCACGTTCTTCCCACAGTTTGTCGTCGGTTACTTGGGCATGCCGCGGCGCTACCACTTCTATCCGCCTGAGTTCCAGATATACAACGTCGTCTCGTCCTCCGGCGCCTTCGTATTGGGCTTTGGCTACCTGTTGCCCCTGCTTTACTTGACCTATTCTCTTTTCAAGGGCGAGAAAGTGGGCGCCAATCCTTGGGGCGCCAAGGGCCTTGAGTGGGAAACCGCTTCGCCGCCTCCGACCGAAAATTTTGAGTACACTCCCGTCGTGACCGAAGAAGCGTACGCCTACGCCAAAGAGGGGGAAGCTGTTGTCCACTGATCATCACAGCCTCGTCGCGCATCAGTTTGACGACGCCGAGCAGCAACAGGAAGCCGCCACGCTCGGCATGTGGTCGTTCCTGATCACCGAAATTCTGTTCTTCGGCGGCTTGATCCTGGCGTACACGATCTTCCGCAGTAAGTACCCATTGGCGTTCACCGCCGGCAGTCACGAACTGGATGTCGCTATCGGCGGCTTCAACACGTTCATTCTGATCTGTTCCAGCTTCACGATGGCTATGGCCGTCCATTTCGCCCAACTCGACAGGCAGAAGCTGGTCCTGTGGTTCATGATCGGCACGCTGATCTTCGGCAGCATCTTCCTCGGCGTCAAAGTTTACGAGTACGCCGACAAGGTCGAGCACCACCATGTACCCGGTCAAAACTTCGAGTATCACGGCCCGTTCGCGAATGAAGTGAACCCGCGCAACGTCGAACTATACTTCTTCCTTTATTTCGCAATGACAGGCGTCCACGCCGCCCACATGATCGTCGGGGCGGGGGTCCTGATCTGGCTCATGCTCAAGGTGCGAGCCGGCGCGTTCTCGGCTGCCTATTACGCTCCGGTTGAGATGTTCGGCCTCTATTGGCACTTTGTCGATATCGTGTGGATCTTCCTCTACCCGCTGCTTTATCTCATTGGACGGCACTAAATGTCTTCATCGCACGAGGCTCATCATCACATCGTTCCGATCCCTGTCTACGTGGCGATCTTCTTGACGTTGCTCGCGGGGACGGCCATCACCGTGTGGGCAGCCTACCAGGATTTCGGATTTCTCAATCTGCCCATCGCACTAGCGATCGCGGCGTTCAAAGCCACCCTGGTCGTGCTCTATTTCATGCACGTGAAGTACGCCAGCAAACTGACGCAACTTGCCTCCGTCCTCGGGTTCGTTTGGCTGGCTATCCTACTTGGCATGACTTCCTCTGGCATTTTCACCCGCGACTGGGTCGGCACCGCGCCAGGTTGGGCAAGGCAGCCGATCGACGCCGGCGCCGTTCATCACGAGGTCGAGCCTGCCGAAGGGGCCGGACAAACGGAAGCAGGTGAAGCCCCGGCAGCAGGTCACGACTAGACGTCCGCCGGTTCTGAAAATGGAAAGGGCGCGGCAACTGACCGCGCCCTTTATTCGTTTGAGTGCGCCGCCGCCTAGAACAAGGCGGTGGGACGCCGCGTCCACTTCTTGCCCTTTTCTTCGGCGATCACTTCCATCTTCTGCACGTAGGCCCCTGCCTGCGTCAGCACATGGTGCAGATCGTTGCCGATGCTGATGAACGTGAAGCCCTTGTCCAAGAACTCGCCGACGCGGTCCGTGCCGAACAGGAACACTCCCAAGATGGTCTTGTTCTTGCCCGCTGCGGTAACGAGCTTGTCGGTCGCCGCCCCCAGCTCGGGGGACGTGTACATATGCGGAAACTCATACTTCTCGTAGAGCCCCATGGACATGCAAAGGTCGTTTTGCCCGAGGAAAAGCAGATTGACTCCGGGAACGGCGGCAATCTCATCGATGTGCTCGATGCACGAAGCTGTCTCCACCTGCAGCGCCACGATGATGTTCTTGTTGGCGTTGCCGACATAGCCAAGTAGGCCGGCCTTATTCGTGCTGCGCTGCGGGAAGTACACCGAACGCGTGCCTGCGGTCGGATAAAGCGCGCAACTCACCGCTTCTCGCGCCTCTTCGGCCGTGTTGATGTACGGGATTAAAACGCCGTCCGCGCCCATGTCGAGCGCCTGTTGGATGCCGATTCGATCGCCGTAGCCCCCGACTCGCACCATCGACTTCGCTCCGCCGCTGGAAATCGCGGAGAGCATTGCCGAGAGCCTTTCGTTGGTCATCGGCCCGTGTTGCGTATCGACCAGCAGCCAGTCGTAGCCGCTGTGTGCCAGCTGCTCGCACAGCGTCGGACTATGGGAATTGACGAACAGACCCATTTTCGGGACGCCGTCGCGCAGTTGTTGCTTGAACTCAGCTCCGCTGAGAAGGGAAGTACTCATATCTAGGAATCCTCGTATGCCTTGGGAGAGGGAATCCGACTATATCGAATCCCCCAAAAGCCAGTCAAATTGAGGCAGACACCGACGGACGCGCCGCAAAAGAAAAGGCCGGGACCCTCTCAGGTCCCGGCCCGTTTTCGTTCTGGCTGCAGCCACTTACGGATTGCGGCGCCGCTCGAGGCTCGACTCGCCCTCAACAGCGCTGACGTTGCGGCCGCGCTGGCGCGGATTCACCCAGCCGTCGTTCGACGGACCGTTCTGGAAAAAGAACGAATCCTTGCTGACCGTGTAGCCTTCGCGGTACTGTGCGCCCGCGTTGCCGAAGATCTTGCCGGCCCGCAACGTCGCGTCGCGAACCTTCTCCAACATCCTCTGGTACTCCGGATCGGCCTGCGGCAGCCCTGAGAAGCTGCTCAAGTCGTTGTTGCCCAAGATCACCACGTCAATGCCGGGGGTCATCGCGATGTCATACGCATTCGCGACGCCTTGCGGAGTCTCGATCATGACGACGACCAACACTTCGTTGTTGTAGTTCTCGCGATAGGTCGAGCGATCCCAATAGCTGCCGTAGTTGCCGCCGCCGGCGCTGCGGTGAGCCACCGGGGGATAGCGGGTGTACCAGGCGGTCTGGTGCGCCTTCTCCGGCGTCTCCGTCGTCGGCATGATGATGCCGATCGCGCCAAGATCCGTCGCCTTCTGAATCGAGCTTTCGAGTTCATCCGGCATACGGATGAACGGCATTGCGCCGACGTGCGGGCAAGCATTCATCATCTTCTCGATCTCGCCCCAGGTCATCGTGCTGTGTTGCATCTCAAACCAAGTGAAATCGTAGTGAGGAGCCTCCTCGCAATAACGCTCAATGTCAAAGCTGGAAATGGTGTGACTGAAGACCTGCTTGCCTTCCTTCAACTTCTGCTTGACGGTGTTTTTCAGCGTGGCCGGCTTTTTTGCTTCTTGGGCCGCTAAGGGGATGCTCATTAGCGACAGTGCCAAGAGCGAACCGAGTACGAACTTCGTCGCTGGTTTTTTCATCTACGCCTCTCTTAACCAAATGCCCCAGTTCGATCACCTGACCGCAGGACTTGCGTAATTGTACTCCATCCTGCCGCGGCCAGTGTGATTTCGCTCACAGCCTCATCACGACTGCGTCGCCAGCTTGAACGGGTAGACCTGCCCCGCATTCCACTGGGCCAAATACAGATCTCCGTTGCGGTCGATGCAGACGCCGTGACCATGGCGGACACAGTAGTCCTCGGTCGCCCCCGTCATTTGCCGCAGGGGCTGCAGAACGCCGCCTTCATACCGCGGCTCCGAGCCGAACGGATTCGACACGACCCGGAAGTCTTCATCCAGAATCGTCACAAACCCCGAATCAGCCAGCCGCTCGCCTGTCCTCTCCGCCTTGGACCAACAAACTCCCGCATAGAGCAGCCGCCCGGCGACCACGGCGCGGCAGACGAAGGCCCCCGGCAGATCAACCGTTCTGCGATGTTCGCCCTCCAACGTAAACAATTTGAATTGGTTATCCGTCCGGGAAGTGCAAACCAACATCGGTTCATCCGGGCGCCTGAGGTCGACGCACACGCCATGCGCGTTCCGCAGCCGCGCCTCCGGATTCGGGTCATCCGCTCCGCCGAACTTCCTGATGAACCGGCCCAGCCGGTCATAGTGCAGGATGTAGTTCGAGCCATAGCCATCGGCCACATAGATGTCCCCGTTCGGCGCAACCGCCGCCTCGGTGGGGCGATACTCCCAGCCCGGCTCATAGACGCCGATCGTCAACGGGTGCCCAATCGTAAAGGCGACCTCCCCGTGCAGCGTCGTCTTGACCACGCGCCCCGACTCCCGGACGCCCCGCTCGGTCCGCGTCGTGGCCCCCGGATCGACCAGCAGCAGGAACTCCTCGCCGTTCTCCTCGAAGATCTCGATCCCATGCCCGCCCGGATACTCCGTGCCGAAAGTCCGCACCAGGCGCCCGTCTGAGTCATAGACCAACAAATTGTTCGCCGTGTGGTCCCCGATCATATAGATCAAGTTGTCGCGATCGACCACCATCTCGTGGCAGTTCCTGACCGGCGTCTTCGATTTGTTGACGTGACGCTCTCCCCACTCGACGTCCACATCGAACAAGATGCCGTTGTGACCGACCGGACCGCTCATCTCGCAACCGGCGACTCATACGGCCCGCCGAAAGCATCCCGCAACTCATCGCAACGCGCCCGCATCGTCGCCAGCACGCCAGCATAGTCCGCCTGACCGGTGTGGTTCACCAACTCATCCGGGTCTTCCTGCAAGTCGTGCAAGAACTCGTAGTCGTGCTCGAAGTACCGCGCATAGACGTACCGCTCCCCGCGAACTCCCTCCCACTTCGGAATCTGCGCATTTTCCATCAAGTGCTCGCAGAAGAAGTCGTTGCGCCAGTCCGCCTGCGGCTCTCCATGCACGAATCCCGCCAGACTGCGGCCTTGATGCCGCTCCGCCAATTTCGCTCCCGCCCAATCTAAAAACGTGGGCGCGAGATCGATGTTCAGCGCCATGCGCCGCTCGACGCGCGACTGTTTCATCCGCGGGTCATAGACGATCAGCGGCACGCGCAGCGACTGTTCATAGTGGTTCCACTTGCCGGCCATACCCCGGTCGCCCATCATATAGCCGTTGTCGCCCATATACACGATCACGGTGTTGTCCGCGATGCCGCGAGCCTGCAGCGCCTGCACTACTCGCCCCACAGCCATATCGATGCCGCTCAACAGGCGCAAGTACGCACGCATATTCGTCTGATACTTCTCCGGCGTATCCCAACGCCAGTGGTAGCGCACACGGTTCATCGAGTTCTCGCCGAAAAACTCCGGCAGCGCCGCGCGGTACTTCGGGTCCGACAGCCGAGGCGGAGGCATCTCAATGTCCTCATACATTCCGTCCGTTCCAGGGGGCCAAGGGTAATGCCCAATGCCCGGCCTCAAATCGCCGTCTTCCGCGTGGCCCGCATTGAAGCTGACCGAGAGGCAAAACGGCCTCCCATCGTCGCTTGAGACAAACTTCTCCGCGAAATCGGCGCACAGATCCGTCTCATGCCGCAGCGTCCCATCCGCCTGTTTGTGGAAATAGGGATTGCGGTTGATTTCCTCGTACTCGTCGAAGTACTCGCTCTGCTTCGGCGCCACGCCGTATTTGCCGCAGAATCCTGTGCGGTACCCGGCCTTCTTCAGCAGGGCAGGGTAGCCGTCAGCTAAATGCTCCCTCGAGATCGGCGGCGTGCCGAACGTATATCCATGCGTGCGCTCGACCAACCCGGTGAAGATCGACGCCCGGCTCGCCGCGCAAATCGGCGTCGTCACAAAGGCGTTCTCGAATCGCACGCCCTGGCGCGCCAGGCCATCGATATTCGGCGTCTTGAGGAAAGGATGTCCCGCACAGCCGAGCGAGTCGTTGCGCTGATCGTCCGCTAAAA